>JAICUI010000108.1 GCA_025935925.1 Chloroflexota bacterium | reverse complement strand
GCGGGTGCTCGAAGCGGTACCAGGTCGGGTAGTCGGCGGGGTCGCGGAGCCGGAAGTCCGGGCCGAGGTCGATGACCGTCTGGCCGGCGTCGAGGAACTCGTCGATCCGCGCGGCCGCGGCGCCGTGCGGGAGCGCCAGGAACACGGCCTCGACGTCGGGCGGGACGCGGTCGATGACGGGCATCGGCGCGGTGGCGAGGTGGGGATGGAACGCGGTGATCGGGTCGCCGTGCCGGTCGCGCCCGACGAGGGCCGCGATGCGGACGTACGGGTGTCGTGCCAGGAGCCGGATGAGCTCAGCACCCACGTATCCCGTCGCGCCGACGATCGCGACCCGGACGGGGTCGCCGTCCAGCGCGCGGGCCCCCCGATCGGCGGCGCTCGGGGTCGCGTGGGTGGGGGTCGACGCACGGTCCGCCGCGATCGCCGCGCCCGTCGAGTCCGCGCTCACCGGCGCGCGTGGCCGCTCGCCGGCGGCAGGCTCGAGGTCCCGGAGATCGGGCGGAACGTGGTCACGCGCAAGACTATACAAGCGGCTGCATAGTCATGCAACGGACGACGGATGCGCTGGCGACGGCCTTGGGAGCCATCGCCCGCGGCGTCCGAAGGTCGGGTGGCTGCGAGGCCGCGCCACAGACCGGATGCCGGCCGATGTGCGCGAAACCGGCCAAATCGCTCAATCCGACCCGGTGCCAGGCGAGAAGGCGACCCTTCACGCCCGATTGGTGGTCCTCACGCACCGAATGGCGCCGAATCGGCTGTTGGGGGTCTGCCCGGGTCGCCGATGGAGTGTCTTGGTGGGTCTGAGTCACCACGTCTCCTTCGTCCCCGCGAGCGTGATGTCGCCGGAACGGTCGCTACGCGCCGGCGGCCACCTCGGCGAGCTGCGCGGCCTCGGCCTCGAACTGCTCGTGGTACAGGCGCGCGTAGAGGCCACGCCGCGCGATGAGCTCCCGGTGGGTGCCGCGCTCGACGATCCGGCCGCGCTCGTAGACCAGGATCTGGTCCGCCCGGAGGATCGTGGACAGGCGATGGGCGATCGCGATCGTCGTGCGGCCCTCGGTGAGGCGCCCGAGGGCCGTCTGGATCAAGCGCTCGGACACCGTATCGAGCGATGACGTCGCCTCGTCGAGGATCAGGATCCGCGGGTCCTTGAGCAGCACCCGGGCGATCGCGACGCGCTGCTTCTCGCCGCCCGACAGCTTGTAGCCGCGCTCCCCGACGATCGTGTCGAGGCCGTCCGGCAGCTCCGCGATGCGGTCGTGGATCGCGGCGGCGCGAGTCGCGGCCTCGAGCTCGGCGTCGGTCGCCTCTGGTCGCGCGAACAGCAGGTTGTCGCGGATCGACGCGTGGAACAGGTACGTCTCCTGGGTCACGAAGCCGATCAGCCGGCCCAGCGACGCGAGCCGGATCCGGCGGACGTCGATGCCGTCGATCGAGACCCGTCCCGCATCGACGTCGTACAGCCGCGGGATGAGGTACGTCGTCGTCGTCTTGCCGGCGCCGGACGGGCCGACGAGCGCGACGAGCTCGCCCGGTCGGGCCTCGAACGAGACGTCCTCGAGCCCGAACGGCGACGGCGGCACGGCGGGGGCCGGCGCAGCCGACGGACCGTCGAGATCGGCGGCGACCCGAGCGGCGGCGAGGTCCGGCTCCGACGCGGCGTCGATCGCCGGCTCCTCGTCGGCTGCCGCCGGCCGCGCCCGCGGCGGCTCGGGTGGATATGCGAAGTCGACGTGCTGGAACGCCACCGCGCCGCGGATGTCGTCCGGCTCGAGCGCGACGGCATCGGGCGCGTCGACGATCTCGGATTCCTGGTCGAGATACTCGAAGATGCGGTCGAACAGCGCGAGCGACCCCTGGATCTCGACCTGCACGTTGAGCAGCTGGCCCATCGGGAAGAAGAGCCGCGACTGGAGCGTCGTGAAGGCCACGATGTCGCCCGCGGTCGGGGCGTTCGGGACGCCGTTCGCGGCCAGCGTGCCCGCGAGCCAGTACACGAACGCCGGCATGATCGAGAAGATCGTGCCGATGATCATGAAGAACCAGCGGCCGACCATCGCCTGCCGGATCTGGAGCTTCGCGAGCGCGAGGTTGAGCTCGCGGAAGCGCAGGATCGAGCGTTCCTGCGCCCCGAACGTCTTGCCCAGGAGCATCCCGCTCACCGACAGGGTCTCCTCGGTCACGGCGCTCATCTCGGCCAGGCGCTGCTGCGTCTCCGAGCTGACCTCGCGGCGGACCTTGCCCACGCGGAAGGTCAGGTACATGAAGAACGGCGTGATGCCGAGCGAGAGCACGGTCAGCTGCCAGCTGAGGAGGAGCATCGCGATGACCGTGCTCACGGTGACCGCGACGTTCGAGGTGATCGACGCCGCCGTGTCGGTGACGACCGACTGCACGCCTCCGACGTCGTTCGCCAGCCGGCTCTGGATCTCGCCCGTGCGCGTCGCCGTGAAGAACCGGAGCGGCAGCGACTGGAGATGCGTGTACAGGGCGTTCCGGAGGTCCTGCATCACACTCTGGCCGATGAGGTTGTTCAGATAGCTCTGACCGACGCCGATGAGCCCGGACACGATCGGGATCACGATCATCAGCCCGACGTACAGGTTCAGCTTGTCGTACTGGCCGCCGACGATGACGTCGTCGATGAGGAGCTTGAGCAGGTACGGGTTCACGATGCCGATGAAGCTCGTGACCAGGATCGCGACGAGCACGACGCCGACCTGGAACCGGTACGGGCCGAAGAAGGCGACGATGCGCCGGACGGTTCGCGCTCGGCGCTCGGGCGGAACGCGCTCGAAGTCGCTGCTGGGCGGGGTCAGGCGCCCGGGTCCGGCGCTGCCTCGGGCCAGCGCGCGCACGCCGCCACCACGAAAGCTCATCGCCCGGAACCTAGCACCGATCGTCGCGAAGAGGCAGGATCCGCCCGCCGCGACGCCGCACCGCTGGCCGCGGCAGTGCACCGGTCGCCGCGGCCCCGCGCCGGTCGAACGCGGCGCCGCGCCGGTCGCCCCGGCCCCGCCCCCGCGACGACCCCGGACGGATCGCCACGACCTTGCCCCGGTCGGCGGGCACCCCGCACCGGCACCGAGCCCGTACCGGTCGGCGCGTACCCCGCACCGGTCGCCGCATACCCCGCACCGGTCGCCGCGCCCCCGCGCCCGCCGCGATCCCGGCACCGGTTCGCCGCGACCCCGACGCCGGCACGGAGCCCCACGGGTCGCCACGTACCACCGCCCGGTGGTGTTGAGAACGGGCGCTCGCTACGGACCCGCCTTTGCAGCACCGCCCAGTGTTGGAAGGCCCGGTTTCCTGGCTCGCGCCGTTCTCAAGACCACTCCCCGGTGGTGGCCGGCGACAGCGGGTCGGTAGCCGGCGACCCCGCGCTGGCAGCCGGCGATCCCGGCTGTGGTAGCCGGCGACCGCGCGCGCTGGTAGGCGACGACCGGCGCCGGTGGCCGAACGCGCGAGGGTCCGTGGGCGGCGCGTGATCGCGCAGCGGCATCGTCCCGGAGCCGAAGCCGCAACGCGGGGCGTCAGCTGGCCGCCTGGACGCGATATCGATCGGCCACAGGCATCACATCGCCCGGACCGGGCCGGATCCGCGCGTTCGTGGCAACGACGATGCCGCCGCGGCATCGGCGATCGACCGGCGAGGCGGCCGGCCCGCGATCGACCGGCGACGACCGGCGAGGCGCGCGACGAACGACGACCGGCGAGGCGGCCGGCCCGCGACCGACCGGCGGCGACCGACGCACGGCCCGCGACCGACGCGCGGCCCGCGACCGACGCGCGGCCCGCGACCGACGCGCGGCCCGCGCCCGACGCACGGCCCGCGACCGACGCGCGGCCCGCGACCGACCTACCAGGCGGCCCGCGACCGACCTACCAG
>JAICUI010000088.1 GCA_025935925.1 Chloroflexota bacterium | reverse complement strand
GCTGTCGCCCATCTCGCCCTCGATCTCGGCGCGCGGCACGAGGGCCGCCACGGAGTCGACGACGACGATGTCCACGCCGCCGGAGCGGATGAGGGTCTCGGTGATCTCGAGCGCCTGCTCGCCGGTATCCGGCTGGGACACGAGGAGCTCGTCCACGTTCACGCCGCACGCCCGCGCGTAGCCCGGATCCAGCGCGTGCTCCACGTCGATGAACGCCGCGATCCCGCCGCGCCGCTGCGCCTCGGCGATGACGTGCTGGCAGACGGTCGTCTTGCCCGACGACTCGGGTCCGAAGATCTCGACGATCCGGCCGCGCGGGATGCCGCCCACGCCCAGCGCGAGGTCCAGGGCGATCGACCCGGTCGGGATCGAGTCGACGGACTGCCGCTCGGCCGACCCGAGCTTCATGATCGAGCCGCGGCCGAACTGCTTCTCGATCGCGAGGATCGCCGCGTCGACCGCGCGGCCGCGCTCCGCCAGCGCCTTGTCCGTGCCGCCGTTGCGATCCAGGTCCCTGCCCGTGACTGTCATCGGTTCCTCGCTCCTGGCGGCCTCAGCCGACCCGACGGAGCGGGACCCGGTCCCCGCCCGCCCGGCGCGTCAGCCTTCGCCGGACTCCTCGTCCCACCGCGGCTTGCGCTGCTTCTTGATCAGCTCCGCCTGCTGGGGAGCGTCTGAAAGCGGCGCCAGCTTGGGCTGGGCGCTCTTGTCCT
Source organism: Chloroflexota bacterium (assembly GCA_025935925.1). Classification (GTDB taxonomy): domain Bacteria; phylum Chloroflexota; class Limnocylindria; order Limnocylindrales; family CSP1-4; genus CAIXZV01. The sequence continues at coordinate 6,924 of JAICUI010000088.1, read as the reverse complement.
TGGGCTTCTTCTTGACTTCCTTGTGGGGGCGATCCCGTGATCCCATGCAACCCGCCTCCACGTGCTGACGACGGTAGCGAACCGGACTTCACGCGCGCTTTTCCGCCACTTCGCTGCCACTCATCCGGACAGCGCGGGAGCGCAGCTCGGCGAGTTCGACGGGGAAGGTTCCGGCGCGCAGCGCAGCGCGGATCCGTGCCATGAAGTCTAGGGTGAAGGTGAGGTTGTGACAAGTCGCGAGACGGTACGCGAGCATCTCCCGGGCCCGGAACAGATGGGCCAGATAGGCCCTCGAGAATCGCGTGCACAGGGGGCACGGGCAGCCCTCCTGGACCGGACGCGGATCGTCCAGGTAGCGCGTGTTGCGGAGGTTCAGCCGCTCGCCGGGGACCCACAGCTGGCCGTTCCGCGCGACGCGCGCCGGGAGCACCGAGTCGAACAGGTCGACGCCGCGGTGGACCGCCTCGAGCAGGTCGAGCGGCGAGCCCAGCCCCATCAGGTACCGCGGCCGCGGGTCGCCGTCGAGGAACGGGATCGTCCAGTCGAGCGTCTCGTTTCGCTCGTCCGGCGTCTCGTCGCCCGCGAGGCCGCCGATGTTGATCCCGTCGAACGGCAGCGAGGCGATGAACCGCGCGCTCTCCTCGCGGAGCTCGCGGTCGAGACCGCCCTGGACGATCCCGAACAGCGCCTGGTCGGGTCGGGTGTGCGCGGCGAGCGACCGCTCCGCCCAGCGATGGGTCCGGCGGGTCGCATCGGCCACCACAGCGCGGGGCGAGCTCGGGAACACCGGCTGATCGAAGGCGACCGCGACGTCCGCGCCCAGCGCCTGCTGCACCTCGATCGAGTGCTCCGCCGTGAACCGGTGGACCGACCCGTCGAGGTGGCTCCGGAAGGTCACGCCGTCGTCGTCGACGACCCGCAGATCGCCGAGGCTCACCACCTGGAACCCGCCCGAGTCGGTGAGGATCGGCCGGTCCCAGCCCATGAACCGGTGGAGGCCGCCGAGGTCCCGGATCCGCTCGTGGCCGGGTCGCAGGTACAGGTGGTACGTGTTCGCGAGGATGATCGACGCGCCCGCGGCCGTCACCTCGTCGGGGTGCAGCGCCTTGACCGTCGCGTTGGTCCCGACCGGCATGAACTGTGGCGTCTCGACGACGCCGTGCGGCAGCTCGAGCCGGCCGACGCGTGCGCGGGTCGACCCGTCGGCGGGCGGCTGGACGAGGACGTCGAAGCGCGCGGCGCCGGGCATCTCGTCAGCGCCGGTTCAGGAACGCGAGCACGAGCGAGACGACCACCGACACCACGAACATCGTCCCGAGCGGGATGAACACGGTGAGGTTGTCGCCCTTCAGGACGATGTCGCCCGGGAGGTGGCCGAGGACGGGGATCCGGTCGCCGAACACCAGCACGAGCCCGACGACGACGATGATCGCCCCGAGCACGACGAGCGACCAGCCGATGGGCTCGAGGCCGTCCACCGTCAGCGCGTCGGGAGATCGTCCCATAGGGCCGGCATGTCGGGTTCCGCACGTCGCGGCGGCGGGATCTCGAACCCGAGCGACGCGAGGTGCGCCCGGGCGCCGTCCGTGGCGATCCGGCCCTGCGGCGTGCGGTCGAGGAACCCGAGCCGGAGCAGGTACGGCTCGTAGACGTCCTCGATCGTGTCGGCCTCCTCGGCGAGCACCGCGGCGAGCGCCTGGACCCCGACCGGCCCCGACTGGAACTTCTGGACGATCGCGGCGAGGAGCTTGCGGTCGGTGGTGTCGAGCCCGAGGTCGTCGATGTCGAGGACCTGCATCGCCTCGGCGACCGCCGTCTCGTGGATCCGGCCGTCGCCGTGGACCTCGGCGTGATCGCGGACGCGTCGCAGCAGCCGGTTCACGATGCGCGGGGTCCCGCGGCCCCGCTTCGCGATGAGGCGCGCGGCGTCCGGGTCGATGTCGACGCCGAGGATCCCGGCGGAACGTCGCACGATCGAGGTGAGCTCGTCCTCGCCGTAGAAGTCGAGGCGGTACGTCATCCCGAACCGGTCGCGCAGCGGCCCGCTGATCCGGCCGGCGCGAGTGGTGGCGCCGACGACCGTGAACGGTTTCAGGCTGAGCCGCAGGCTGCGTGCCGACGGCCCCTTGCCGATCATCACGTCGAGGGCGAAGTCCTCCATCGCGGGATACAGGATCTCCTCGACGGCGCGGTTGAGGCGGTGGATCTCGTCGATGAACAGGACGTCGCGCTCGTCGAGGGCCGTCAGGATCGCGGCCAGGTCGCCGGCCCGTTCGACCGCGGGCCCGCTCGTGTACCGGACGTTCACGCCGAGCTCGCGGGCGATGATCGTCGCGAGGGTGGTCTTGCCGAGCCCGGGCGGGCCGTACAGCAGGACGTGGTCGGCCGCCTCTCCCCTCGCCTTGGCCGCCTGCAGGAGGACGGCGAGGCTCGCCTTGACCTCGCGCTGCCCGATGTACTCGTCGAGCGTCCGCGGCCGCAGCGAACCCTCGACGGCGACGTCCGAGGGGTCCGTGGCACCGGCCGCGAGGAGGCTCAGCGCGTCGTCGCTCATCCCCGCGAGTCTAGCAGGATCGACCGGTGATTGGTACGGATGTTCGATCCGTCGATGGCTCGGAACGCCCGGTGCCACGCCCCGCTCATCGCGCCGCGACCAGCGCTTCCAGGTCGCGCATCACGGACGCGGGCTCGGGCATCGCGGCGATCTCGTCCCGGACCCGCGCCGCGGCGTCGCGATACGCGGGCTCCCCCATCACGCGCTCGAGCGCGGCCCGGACCGCGTCCGCGTTCTGCGCCGCGGGCGCCAGCGCGATCCCCACGCCCGCGGCTTCCGCGTGCGCCGCGTTCGCCGGCTGGTCGGCGCCCACGGGTAGGAGCACCATCGGCACGCCGGCGCCGAGTGCCGTGAGCAGCGTGCCCGACCCTGCGTGGAACACGATCGCGTCGCACGTCGGCAGCAGGCGCGACATCGGGACGTACGGCGTCAGGCGCACGTTCGGCGGCGGGTCGCCCAGCCGGCCGGGATCCGTCGCCGGCGCGATCGTCACGATGACCTCGACGGCGAGGCCGTCGAACGACCGGCTGATCCACGGCAGGACGGCGGCGGTTGCCATGGGCAGCGTGCCCATCGTGACGCACACCCGCGGGCCCGCTCGCGTGTCGACCCACGGCGGCACGGTGCCGACCGACTCGTCGGCCGCCTCGGGCCGGAGCGGGCGCGTGGACGGCGGCAGCGGATCGGCCGGGTCGTGCAGCGACGCCGGACGCGTGGTCAGGAACCGCCAGGCATGCCAGCGGCTGAGCCCGGGGTCCGGCTCGAGGCCATGCGCGACACGCAACCGGTTGAGGGGCTCGTCGGACAGCCGCTGCATCGCGCCGCGCCACGCCGTCGCCTGGAGCGTCACGTGGGGGATGCCGAGCCGCTCGGCCGCGATCCACGAGCCCTGCTCGCTGTCCTCGTGGACGACGAGGTCGGGCGGCCAGTCCCGGGCGAAATCGATGACGGCAGCCGCCATCTCCTCGGCGAGCGCACCGGCGAACGCGTCACGCCACGTTGCGACCGCGAGCTTCGCGCCGGTGAGCCCTTCGCGGCCCGGCAGGCGGGCGAACAGCGACGGGAGGTCGGGCGTCGGCGTCTGCACGTGTCGGAGCCCGGCGCCGGCGATGGCCCCGGCGCAGCTCGCACCGGCGAGGACGACGACGTCGTGGCCCGCCTCCCGCGCGGCGACCGCAAGCGGCAGCACCGGCAGCACGTGACCGAGCGCCGGATTGGCGGAGAACGCGACCCGCATCGGCGCCTGGCTACGATTCGACGGAGCGGTCGAGCCGCTCGCGGACGGCGGGCAGCTCGACGTCGACCACGCGCCGGAAGTCCGTGCGCGACGGTTCGACGATCCCGGCGAAGCGCTCGAGCCCCTGGGCCCACGCCCAGTCCTCGGGCGAGATGTCGGACGGTCGCTCGCCATCGCGCGCCAGGCGCGCCACGAGCAGCAGCCGGAACGCGATCGCGTCCCGCCGCGCCGGGTCGTGCTCCCAGTTCGGCACCGCCGCATGCGCCGCGGCGCGGTCGAGCAGCTCGATGGCGCGCCGCCGCCGAGGGATCAGCCTGATCACGTCAGCCATGTCGCGACTCTACGCGATCGCGCGGCGGCGACGACCCGGCTGGGTGCGATGATGCGCCGATGAGCGAGCCATTCACGATCGAGCGCATGCAGGCGCTCCCCAGGCTGTCGAACCTCCGTCTGAGCCCCGACGGGACGCGCCTCGTGGTCGCCGTCGTCGGGATCGCGCCAGAGGGCAAGAAGATGGCGACCGCCCTGTGGGAGGTCGACCCGACGGGATCCGCGCCGGCCCGCCGGCTGACGCGCTCGGTGGCCGGGGAGGGCGGCGAGGCATCGTTCCTGCCGGACGGCTCGCTGCTCTTCCAGTCCAGCCGGCCCGACCCCGACGCGAAGCCCGATCCCGACATGACGATCGACGCCTTGTGGCTGCTTCCGGCGGGCGGCGGCGAGGCCCGGCTCCTGGCGGCGCCCGAGGGTGGCGTCTGCGGCGTGGTCACGGCCCGGGCCTCGAACGCGATCCTGTTCGGCGCGAACGTGCAGCGGGGCGCCACCGACTTCGCGGGCGACGCGGAGCGCGCGAAGGCGCGCAAGGAATCGGGCGTGGAGGCCCTGCTGTTCGAGGACTACCCGATCCGCCACTGGGACCACTACCTCGGGCCTCGCGTCCGGCGGCTGTACGCCGCGACCGTCCCGCAGGGCGACGAGCGGATCGAGGACGCCCGGGATCTCGAGCCCGAGGTGAGCGGGTTCACGTTCGAGGAGTCGGAGTCGTCCATCAGCCCGGACGGGTCCGTCGTGGTGACCGTCAGGCGGGTTCCCGGCACGTTTCCCGAGACGTGGGACGACCTCGTCGCGTACGAGACCGCGACGGGGACTGCCCGGCAGCTCACGAATCGGGATGCGCTCTACGCATCTCCGGCCATCTCCCCGGACGGCCGCCACGTGGCGGCGCTTCGCCTCACGTACGCCGACCCCGAGCATGCCGAGCAGCTCTCGCTCGTGCTCATCGACCTCGAAACCGGCGAGGCCCGGACCCTCGCGGAAGCGCTGGACCGGCGCCCCGAGCACCCGACGTGGGGAACCGATGCCTCGACGCTGTACTTCGAGTCGGACGACGAGGGGAAGCGGTCCGCGTACCGGATCGACCTGCCGTCCGGAGACGTGACCCGGCTCACCGCGACCGGCCACGTCTCGGACCTCTGCCCGAGCCCGGACGGGAAGACGGTCTACGCGCTCCAGTCGACGATCGCCACGCCGCCGCGCATCGTCCGCTTCGATGCCCGGGCCGCCGACCAGGTTCCCGAGGCGCTGGCGAATGGCCCGGACGAGCACGGCATCGCGGCATCGAGCGTGGTCGAGCGGCTCACGGCGACGGCCGCCGACGGCACCCCGATCGGCGCTTGGCTCGTCCGCCCGCCTGCCGCGTCGGCCGAGTCGCCGGTGCCGCTGGTCGTGTTCGTGCACGGCGGTCCGCTCGGCTCGTGGAACGGCTGGAGCTGGCGATGGAACCCCAACGTCCTCGCCGCGCACGGGTTCGCGGTGCTCCTGCCCGATCCGGCGCTGTCGCTCGGCTATGGCCAGCACATGCTCGACCGCGGCTGGGGGCAGTGGGGCGGCGCCCCGTTCACGGACGTCATGGCGTCGGTCGACGCCGCGCTCGAGCGCCCGGACCTCGACCGCTCACGCGTCGCCCTGATGGGCGGCTCCTACGGCGGCTACATGGCGAACTGGGTGGCCGGCCAGACGGACCGCTTCCGGTGCATCGTCACGCATGCCTCGTTGTGGGAGCTCGTGGGGTTCCATGGCACGACGGACCACGGGCCGGCCTGGGAGCACGAGATGGGCGACCCGTACGCGGACCCGTCGGCGTACCTCCGGTGGTCGCCGCGCGAGCATCTCGCCGCGATGGCGTCGTCCAGGACGCCGCTGCTCGTGATCCACGGCGAGAAGGACCACCGCGTCCCGATCTCCGAGGCGCTGACGCTCTGGACCGACATGCGGCGGCTCGGCATCCCGGGTCGCTTCCTGTACTTCCCGGACGAGAACCACTGGGTGCTGAAGCCCCAGAACGCGCGCCTGTGGTACGCGACGGTCCTCGCGTTCCTCGACGAGCACCTGTGCGGCGTGCCGTTCCGGCCGGACCGCCTGCTCGGTGGGCCGATCGAGGTGCCGGCCGCGCCGTGATGGGTGTCGAGCGGGCGCCCGGACGCTAGTCGCGCAGGAGCGTCCGCAGCGCCGCCTTGACGCGCTCCTCGAGGCCCGCGCCGACCGACGGGTCCTGGAGGGCCAGCCTCGACGCTTCGCGCGCCTCGCCCAGCGAGTAGCCGAGGGCCTGGAGCGCCCCGACGACCTCGCCTTCCGACGCCGTCGTGACCGCCGCCGGAGATCCCGCCGCGACGCCGGCCGCCGACACCTTCTCCTTGAGCTCGAAGATGATCCGTTCGGCGAGCTTCTTGCCGATGCCCGGGATCGACACGAGGACCGCCTGGTCCTGCTGGAGGATCGCGAGCTGGAGGTCCGCGGTCGGTCGCGAGCCGACGATCGCCATCGCGACCTTCGGCCCCACGCCGGTCACCGTGAGCAGCAGGTTGAAGAAGCCGAGCTCCTCCGGCGTCCGGAACCCGAACAGCGCCTGCTGGTCCTCGCGGACGAGGTGGTAGGTGTGGAGCTTGAGCTTCCGGCCGGGCGTCGCCGACGCGATGACGGACGGCGCGGCGAACACGCGGTACCCGATCCCGCCGACCTCGATGACGATCGAGTCCGCCGCGATCGCCCCGACCACGCCCTCGACGGAGGCGATCACCCGCGAGATCCCTCGGGTCTCACCCGGCTCGTGCCGTGCGTGCCTTGCCGTTCACCTTGG
>JAICUI010000060.1 GCA_025935925.1 Chloroflexota bacterium | reverse complement strand
GTGAACTCGAATCCGGCGACGATCATGACCGACCCCACGGTCGCCGACGCCGTGTATCTCGAGCCGCTCACCGTGCCCGCGATCGAGGCGGTCATCGCGCGCGAGCGACCGGAAGGGCTCCTGGCCGGCCTCGGCGGCCAGACGGCGCTCAACCTCGCGATGGCGCTGTCCGAGGCGGGCGTGCTCGAACGGCACGGCGTCCGGTTGCTCGGCACGCCCCTCGACGCGATCCGCATGGCGGAGGACCGCGAGGCGTTCCGCGACCTCCTCGACCGCATCGGCCAGCCGTACGCCCCGAGCGCGATCGTCGAGGGACCCGATGACGGCGCCCGCCGGGCCTCGGCCGAGCTGGCGCTCGCCGAGATCGGGCTCCCGGCCATCGTCCGGCCGGCGTTCACGCTCGGCGGCACCGGGGGCGGCATCGTCGAGACCGAGGCCGCGTACTGGGAGCGCGTGCGCGCGGGTCTGCGGGCGAGCCCGATCAAGCAGGTGATGGTCGAGCAGTGCCTCGTCGGCTGGCAGGAGGTCGAGTACGAGGTCATGCGCGACGCCGAGGACACGTGCATCGCCGTGTGCTCGATGGAGAACGTGGACCCGCTCGGCGTCCACACCGGCGACTCGATCGTCGTGGCGCCCGTCCAGACGCTGACCGACCAGGTCCACCAGCGGCTGCGCAGCGCGGCGCTCGCGATCATCCGCGCGCTGGGCGTCGAGGGCGGCTGCAACGTCCAGTTCGCGCTCTCGCCCGACTCGACCGAGTACGCGGTGATCGAGGTCAACCCGCGCGTGTCGCGCTCGTCCGCCCTGGCGTCGAAGGCGACCGGGTACCCGATCGCGCGCGTCGCGGCCCAGATCGCCGCCGGCCGGACGCTCGCGGACATCCCGAATGTCGTCACCGGCACGACCGTCGCGGCGTTCGAGCCCGCGCTCGACTACGTCGTCGTCAAGCTGCCGCGCTTCCCGTTCGACAAGTTCCCGACGGCCGACCGGCGTCTCGGCTCGCAGATGAAGGCGACGGGCGAGGTCATGGCGATCGACCGCACCTTCGGCGCGGCGCTCAACAAGGCGCTCCGCGGGCTCGAGCAGGCAGGCGCCGGGCCGCTGGGCGAGGACCCGTCGTGGCGGCCGACGTTCGAGTACCTGGCGGCGGTGTACCGGGACGGCGACGACGCCGAGGACGAGGACCTGGTGATCCGCTGGGTGGACGAGCGTGGGCTCGCGTGCGAGAGCACCCGGTTCGCCGAGCGCTCGGCCGCGCCGATCGTCCTGCGCCGGTTCCTCGAGCCGTCCGACTCGCGGCTGTGGCGGGTCCTCGGGCTGCTCCGGCGAGGCGTCCCGCAGGCGACGATCCGGACCGCGACCGGGATCAGCCCGTGGTTCCTCGCCGAGATGGGCCGCAACATCGGCCTCGAGCACGACGTGCGGGCGATCGGCGCGCGGCTCGCGGATCCGGACGACGGCGCGGCCGCCGCGCTCCTCGCGACCGCGAAGCGCGCCTCGTTCGCGGACCGGGATCTCGCCGGGCTCGCGGGCGTCCCGGAGGCGGCCGTCCGGGACGCGCGGTCGGCGCTCGGGCTGACGCCGGGCTACGCGATGGTCGACACCTGCGCCGCCGAGTTCGCCGCCGAGACGCCGTACTTCTACTCGACCTACGCGTCCGCGGGATCGCCGCCGGAGGCGCCGCCCGTCGAGCGGCCCGCGGCGCTCGTCATCGGCAGCGGTCCGGTGCGGATCGGGCAGGGGATCGAGTTCGACTACTGCGCCGTGCAGGCCGCCGATGTGCTGCGCCAATCGGGGTGGAGCGCCGTCATGGTCAACTCCAATCCCGAGACGGTGTCGACGGACTTCGATGCCTCGACGCGCCTGTACTTCGAGCCGCTCGACCCGGAGAGCGTCCTGAGCATCGTCGAGTTCGAGTCATCGAGCACGGCCGGGAACCCGACTTGGATCCGCGATGACCCTCGCGGCATCACCGCGAGGGTGGAGGCCGAAGCCGTCGACGCGGTCCTCACGGCGATCGATGACGCGAGTGTCATCACTCCGCGGAAGGTGGTTGCTGAGGCGAGCGTGGATCGCACGGGACCAAGCGCCATCCCCGAAGGCCCCATGGCGTGGGGCGCCATCCCGGCCGTCGTCGCGTTCGGCGGCCAGACGCCGCTCAACCTCGCCGCGCCGCTCGTCGCGGGCGGCGTGCCGCTGCTCGGGTCGAGCCTCGAGACGATCGACCAGGCGGAGGAGCGCACGCGGTTCGCCGCCCTCCTCGACCGCCTCGGTATCCCGCAGCCCGAGGGCGGCATGGCCGAGTCCGTGGAGGAGGCGCTCACGCTCGCCGAGCGCATCGGGTACCCCGTCATCGTCCGGCCGAGCTTCGTGATCGGCGGCCTCGCCATCGACTTCGCGTACTCGCCCGAGGACCTCGTGCGGCACCTCGCCGCCGCCGCGATCGTCGACCCCGATCGGCCGGTCCGGATCGACCGTTTCCTCGAGGGGATCGAGGTGGACATCGACGCCGTGTGCGACGGCACGGAGGTGCTGATCCCGGGCCTCCTCGAGCACGTGGAGCGGGCCGGGATCCACTCCGGCGACTCGATCGCGGTGTTCCCGCCGCAGCACGTCGGCGAGGGCGACATCGATCTGATCGTCGGGACGATGGAGCGGATCTGCCTCGCGCTCGGCGCCCGGGGCCTCGTCAACGCCCAGTTCATCGTCCGCGAGGACGGGGTGTACCTGATCGAGGTCAACCCGCGCGCCTCGCGCACCGTGCCGTTCCTGTCCAAGGTGACCGGCGTGCCGATGGTCGAGCTCGCCGTCCGGATCGCGCTCGGGGCGACGCTCCGCGAGCTGGGCCGGGAAGGCGGCCTCCGGCCGCCGCCGCCGTTCGTCGCCGTCAAGGCGCCGGCGTTCTCGACGGCGAAGCTGAAGGGCGTGGACCCGTCGGTCGGCCCGTTCATGCAGTCGACCGGCGAGGTCATCGGGATCGCCGAGGACCCGCGGGTCGCGATGGCCAAGGCGCTGACGGGCGCGTCGCTGGTGCCGCCACGGGCAACCGACGGCGAGGACGCCCCGCTCGCGCTGCTGTCGATCGCGGATCGTGACAAGTGGGGCCTGCTCGACCTCGCGCGGGCGTTGGTCCACGCGGGCTACCGGCTCGCCGCGACGGCCGGGACCCGGGACGCGCTCGCGGCCGCGCGCTTCGACGCGCTCCCCGTCGCGAAGCTCGGCGGCGCGCCCGACGGCGACGGGATGCCGATCCTCGAGCTCATCGCGGGCGGCCGCGTGCGGCTCGTCGTCAACACGCCGACCCCGAGATCCGGGCCGGTCCGTGACGCTGCGGAGATCCGCCACGCGGCCATCGCGGAGGGCGTCCTGTGCCTCACGGCGATCGAGACGGGGATCGCGGCCGCCGAGGCGCTGGACCCGACGCTCGCCGACGGGATCTCGCAGGTCCGCTCGATCACGGACTGGGTGCCGGCGGCCGTCGCCGCGGGCTGACCCGCAGCCCGTCGCCGGGCGGCGATCAGGCGGGCCGGCCCGCCTCGGGCAGCACCGGTACGCCCGCCTCGGGCGCCGTCTCCTGCACGATCGCCTGGCCGAGCGACCACAGCGTCAGCGTCGTCAGGCAGACCATCATCACGGCGAGCGGGACCTCGCGGACACGCAGGTCGGCGCGCGGCGGCGCCGCCTTGGTCCGGATGCGCCGGTGCCGCAGGTCGCGCGCGCCGCGGGCGGCGGCGGCGGCCTCGAGCTCGCGCTGCGCGCGCGCGTGCCCGGCCCACGCGCCGAGCATGTGCCCGCCCACGACGGCCGCGAGCTGGACCGTCCACACGAGCCCCGGTGGCAGGAAGGTCGGGGACGGCTCGAAGAATGCGGTCCCGAACAGGTTCTGGCCCTGCTGGAGCGGATCGGAGACCGCGATCAGGATCCGCTGGCCGTCGACGACGAGGTACGTCAGGTAGTGGGCGACGAGGTAGCCGACGGCGATCGGCAGCAGTCCCGCGCCGATCGCGCCGGTGCTGACGAGCCGCCCGACACCCAGCGCGGCGACGACGATGATCCCGAGGAATGCGAACAGGATCAGCGTCTTGGGCGCCATCGCGGGGGCGCCGAAGATCGACGCGAACGCGACGGTCTGCGACGCGCCGTCGAAGATGATCGAGCCCGTGCCCATCGCCACCAGCACGACGCGCGCGGTGTCCCACGACGATTCGAGGAGCCCGGCGGCGAACGAGCGTCGGACGACGGCCGTTTCGCCGGTCGCGTCCGGCCACGCGTCCGGGTCCGGTGACGGCGCCACGCCGAACGGCGCGAGCCGGTTGAGCGTCCGGAACCAGACGCTGAACGTCTCCCCGGACGCGCGCCACTCGTCGCGCCCGAACTGCGCCATGAGGGCCAGCGTCAGCAGCGTGTACCCCGCGAGCACGATCGTGAGCGTGGCCACGCCCGGGACGGCGACGAGCTCGAGCCACACGAAGAACGCGAAGCCGATCACCGCCGGCCACACGCGCAGCCCGCTCGGGAGCTCCGACGGCGCCCAGCCGTCGACGCCGAGCCGCCGCAGGATCCAGGCGCCGACGTCGTGGAGCGTGGTGAACGGGTCGAGCCACTCCCAGACCGGGAACACGAGCGCCGAGAGGAGCGCGATGCCCACCCAGCCGTAGATCCACAGGAAGATCGGCGCGACCGCGCCGTCGGACGACCCGCCCGCAAGGCCCTGGGCCATGATCCACAGCCACGCGATGAGCCCGAGCACGCGCAGCGGCGCCCGGATCCACGCCGGGACCGCGACGAGGTGGCCGGGCTCCGGCGCCGCGGCGCGCATGTCGCGCGCGAGCACGAACAGGAACGACAGCCCGACGGTCGTCGCGGCGCCCACGAGGTAGACCGCGAGGGGCAGCGGGCTCTGGTACGTCGCGGACAGGCCATGCGCCGACGCGATCGCGGGCGCCCCGAACGTCGCGAGGAGCGCCGCGGCAACCCCGGCGATGCGCGGACCCGGGCGCGGGCGCGGGAGCGTCACGTCACGCCCGGCGGGTGCGGCTGAACAGGAACCCGCCCACGGCCGCGAGCACGAGCAGGCCGAGGACGATGGGCAGCAGCACGTCCGAGCCGGACGACGAGGCCGGGGCGGCATCCGACGAGGGCTGCGGCGACGGGCTGATGGCGGCCGTGGACGGCGGCGGCCCGCTGTTGTCGTCGGTCCGGATGGGAGTCGCGGTGGCGGTGGGCGCGGCGGTCGACGGCGCGGCTGTCGGCTCGAGGACCGTGAACGACAGCTTCCCGCGCAGCAGGTCGCCGTCCTCGGCGACCGACGTCCACTGGATCACGTAGTCGCCCGCGCCCAGCGACAGGCCGCCGAGGGTCATCGTCGTGTCGCCGTCCGCGGCCGCCTTCCCGGTCCCGAGCGGCTGCCCGGCCTGCGTCAGCTGGAACGAGCTGCGCTTCGCGACGAGGCCCTCGCTGAAGGTGAGGGTGATCGTGGTGGGCGGCGTGGCCACGGATGCGCCGTCGGCGGGGTCCGAGGCGACGAGCTCCGCGTGGGCGAGCACGGGCGCGGCGCCGAGGACGAGGAGGGCGACGAGGGCCGTCGCGAGGGCGAGGACTGGGCCTCGCCGGATCGAGTCGCTCACGATCGGCGAGTCTACTGGCGCTCGCCGGAACCTGCGTCGACGGCCGAGCGCCGGCCGCGCAACGGGTGGGAGCGGGGAGCCCGGTGGCGGCGCGCCGGCGCGCATCCGGCGCGCCGCCAGGGGCTGGGAGCAGGGAGGTGCGGAGGCTAGGCGTGCGGCCCGGCGACGGCCGAGCCGAGGTCGATCAGGCGCCGGCCGAGGATCGACCGGGTGCGGGTGAGGAGGCCCGGGCGCTCCGCCGAGGAGCGACGGAGCGCCGGCCGGGTCTCCGTGGCAAGCGCGTAGAGGTCGTTGATGCGGTCGTGGGCCAGGTGGTCCACCGACGACAGCTGGAGCGAGTCCGGCATCGTGGGATCTCCTTCGAGGGTCGGGTGCGGATGGTGGCCGAGGGTGTCGTTCATGGCGTCAAAATCGTGCGTTGATCTCACTCGTGTTAGCCCCCCATCTAACTCGGCGGCGTGCGCCGTGACGGTCGTGCTCATCGGGTCAGGCCAGGAAGCGCTTCAGCTCGGCGGAGGCGTCGTCGAGGCGGTCGCGGCGGAGGCTGTAGTACGACAGGCCGCCCTCCTCGGTCAGCGTCACGAGGCCGGCGGCCCGGAGCTGCGCGAGGTGGTGCTTGATCGTGGGCTTGGACAGGTCGAGGCGCTCCGCGATCTCCGTCAGGTACCAGTCGCGGTCACGGAGGAGGCGCAGGATCCGGAGACGCGTATCGTCCCCGAGCGCACGATGGAGGCGGAGCACGCCGGCGGGCGGGGCGAGCGGGTCGTGCGGCTCCAGGGCGGCGTCGGCGACGGGGTACACGAACATCCGCCAATCGCCGCCGCTGAAGGTGAAGTTGTACGGCCGGGCGAGGTAGGACGGCGCGAGGACGACACGGCGGACGCCCGGTTCCGAGAGCCAGCGGATCCCGTTGGTGGTGCGCTCGATGAGCTGGATCGAGCCGAGCGTCGCGCGGTCCTCGGACCGCAGCTCCGCGTCGCGCTCGATGATCTCGCGGATCCGCGGCTCCATCTCCTGGTACCGCGGCAGCCAGGCGGCCATGCGCTCGGCGAGCGTCCCGATGAGCGCCGCCGGGTCGCTGAACAGGTTGCGGAGCCAGCCGTGCTTGTCCTCGGGCCAGCAGGCGACGACGCGGTCGAGGGCGGCCGTGTCGCCGTCGAGGGCCGCGTCCACGTCCGGCCTGAGGTCCGGGTCGCGCAGGCTGTCGGCGAAGACGACGTTCGCGAACTCGGTGCCGGGCGTGCTGCTGAGGACGTCGACGAATGCCGCGGCGTCGCGGATCTCCGGGCGGTCGATGATCAGGCCGGCGCCGAACACGCACAGGTCATCGTCGATCGCCGGGCCGGCGGTCGCGTGGAGATCCGCGCGCGCCTTCTTGAGCCAGGCGAGGTCCTCGGCGGGGATCTCGTGCTCGTCCGCGCCGGCGTCCGTTGCGAGGCTCATCGCGAAGTCGAACGCGGTCCGGACGTCGAAGCTGACGGGCAGCGCCGCGGTCGACCCGAGGCTGCGCACGGGGGCGCGCGCCGGGGCGAGCGGGGCGGCGGAGCGGGTCAACGGAGCCATGAGGATCCTTCTGATCGAACTGGTGTTAGACGATCATCTAACACGCGGCCGTTGGTTGTCAACCGGTTCCGCGCGGGTCCGGCGCCGGCGCGACCGCGGGGTTCGCCGCGGCGACCATGAGTCGCTGAAGTCGGGCGTGGGGTCGCGGCGTCGGGTGCTCCGGGCATCGCGCGCGACCCACCGTCGCGGAACGTCGGGCGAGCGTCGCGGAACGTCGGGCGAGGCCCGCCGCGCAACGCCCGGATCGGTCATTACGGCCTCGTTCAGCGACTCGGAGTCGCCGCCGGTGGGGCGCGAGGTGCAACCGCGCTGCAAGCGCCTCGGTCGTGACGCGGCGGAGGGTGGCACGGCGGCGCCGCGAGACTCTCGCCACGACGACCGGCGCGAGCGAGGTCGACGATGCCCGGCGTTGCCGGCTCGACCGCCGGCGTCGCCGACCCAGCCCGACGACGCGTACCCGAGAGGAGCGACCGATGACCGATCAGCGTGACCAGCGCAGTGGATCGATGGACCAGGCGCAGGCCGGCGAGGACGAGGAGGGCCAGCTGACGAAGCAGACGCCGGGCCTCGACGCCGGGGTCACCGACGCGATCGCGGGCCCGGACTGGGACCCGCAGCTGGTCGAGGAGGCGAAGACGTCCGTCCAGGGCGAGCCGCTGACCGGGGAGATCGAGCGTGGCGCGCCGGGGTCGGAGTCGACGAGCGGGCCGAGCCAGGGCTCCTCGACGGCCGCCTCGTCGACCGCCGGCTCGTCGGCCCAGGGCTCGACCGCGTCGGCCTCACGCCAGTCCGAGGACCCGCCGGTCGGCGGCCCGTTCGGCTCGTCCTGACCCGCGGCTGCTGCCACCCGGACAGAGGACGGGCCTCGCGCCGAGCCCGGCGCGCGAGCGCACCGGAACCTGCGCGCCCGCCGAGCCGCGCGCGGATCCCGCTGCCATACTCCGCGCCATGGACCTCACCTTTGTCGGCTGGATCGTCGTCGGTCTCATCGCGGGCCTGTTCTCCGCCGTCGTCACCGGCGGGCGAACGCCGCGCGGCTGGATCCCGAGCCTGATCATCGGCCTGATCGCCGCCTGGCTGGTCGGCTGGCTGCTGGTCACCGTCGCCCACGTGGACGCGATCAGCAGCATCTGGCTGTCGGCGCTCCTTGCCGCGGGCGTGGCGGTCGTGCTCCGGCTCCTGCTCAAGACGTTCGACTTCGCCGACTGACGGCCGCTCGACACCCGCCCGGGCGGGCACCGGCGGGAGCCGCGCGACGGCGCCCGCCCTACAATCGCGCCAATCCACCTCCCGCCCGAGGACCCCTCCGGCATGCCCGTTCCCGTCGTCCAGTTCAGCGATGAGCGCCTGCCCAACGGCCTGCGCCTGATCGTCGCGGAGGACCATCTCGCGCCCGTCGCCGCCGTCAACGTCTGGTACGACGTCGGCTCCAAGCACGAGGTGGAGGGCAAGACGGGCTTCGCGCACCTGTTCGAGCACGTGATGTTCCAGGGCTCGAAGCACGTCGGCAAGGCCGAGCACATGGCCCTCGTCCAGGCCGCGGGAGGGACGCTCAACGGCACGACCTGGCTCGACCGGACGAACTACTTCGAGACCGTGCCCAGCCACCAGGTCGAGCTCGCGATCTGGCTCGAGGCGGACCGGATGGGCAGCCTTCTCGAGGCGCTCAGCCAGGACAACCTCGACAACCAGCGCGACGTCGTCAAGAACGAGAAGCGCTGGTCGTACGACAACCGGCCGTACGGGTCGTGGAACGAGAAGCTCATGGGCCACCTCTTCCCGGCGGACCACCCGTACCACCATCCGACGATCGGATCGATGGAGGACCTCGACGCTGCGTCGCTGGACGACGTCAGGGCCTTTTTCGCCACGTACTACGCCCCCAACAACGCGGTGCTGAGCGTCGCCGGCGACGTCGACCGTTCGCAGGTCCGCGCGTGGGCGGACCGCTACTTCGGACCGATCGCCGCGAACCCGTCGATCCCGCCGCTCGGCGACCTGTCGTTGCCGGCACTCCTCGGCGAGGAGCGGCGCGAGGTCGTGGAGGACAACGTCCCCCTGCCGCGCATCTACTTCGGCTTCCGCGCTCCCGCGTTCGGCGACCACGGGCTCGACGCGCTCGACCTCGCCGGCCAGCTGCTGACCGGCGGCAAGGGCAGCCGCATCCACCGCCGCCTGGTCCGCGAGGAGCGGCTCGCGCAGGACGTCGCCATGTTCACGCTGCCGTTCACCGGCGGCGCGTCCGTGAGCGTCGGCTGGGCGACCGTCCGCCCGGGCGTGGACGTCGACACGGTGGAGCGTGCCTATCTCGAAGAGCTGGACCGGCTCGGCCGCGAGGCGCCGTCGGACGACGAGCTCGCGCGGGCGAAGGCGCTGACGGAGGCCGACGAGCTCGGTGCGCTGGCACGCGTCGAGGAGCGCGCCGACCGGCTGTCGATGTACGCGACGCTGTTCGACGACCCGGGGCTGATCAACACGATGCTTGCCCGGTACCTGTCCGTGACGAAGGAGCAGATCCGCGACGCCGCGGCCGCGACCTATCGCGCCGACAACCGGGTCGTCCTGACGTACGTGCCGAAGGCGGCCGACGAGACCGGGGAGGCGGCGGCATGACGCACGATCCGCAGGCCCAGCTCGTCGCGGAACGCCCGGTGCCTGGGCAGCCCCGGCCGTATGAGTTCCCGCAGACGTTCCGCACGACGCTCGACAACGGTCTGAAGGTCATCGTGACGCCGATGCCGGGCCGGGAGCTGGTGGCCGCGTCGCTCGCGCTGCGCGCCGGAGCGGCCGACGAGCCAGCAGCCGAGGGCGGCGCCACCGTCCTCGCCGCGCGCGGGCTGACCGAGGGCACCGAGGTTCGCGACGCGATCGAGCTGACGGAAGCCGCCGAGCGACTCGGCGCCTCGCTCCATGCCGAGTCCGGCTGGGACGCGACGTCGGTGGGCGTCGACGTGCCGGAGAGCCGTCTCGGGCCGGCGCTCGAGCTGCTCGCGGAGGTCGTCCGCCGCCCGTCGTTCCCCGAAGCCGAGGTCGAGCGCATCCGCGACGAGCGGCTGACCGACCTGATCCAGGCGAAGGCCGACCCGCGACGCCGCGCCGACGAGGCGTTCATCGGCACGATCTACGCCGCGTCGAGCCCGTACCACCGGCCGTCGGGCGGCACGGCCGAGACGGTCAGCGGCCTCGGCTCGGCGCAGCTGCGCGACGTCCACGCGCGCGGTGCGAGCCCGCGGCGTGCGGCCCTCGTCGTCGCCGGCGACGTCCGGCACGACGCGGTCGTCGCGCTGGCGCGCTCGCTGTTCGGCGACTGGTCCGGCACCGACGCCACGCCAGCCGGGCCGATCGACGACACCGCGGCGACCGACGCGCGCGTCGTCCGCGTGGTCCATCGCCCGGGCGCCGTCCAGAGCGAGATCCGGATCGGCCATCGCGGCCTGCCGCGACGGACGCCCGACTACCACGCCGTGTCGGTGATGAGCGCGATCCTGGGCGGGCTGTTCAACTCGCGGCTCAACATGAACCTGCGCGAGGAGAAGGGCTACACCTACGGCGCCTCGGCGGGGTTCGACCTCCGGCGCGCCCGCGGGCCGTTCACGGCGCGCGCGGCCGTCAACACCGAGGTCACCGTCGCGGCGATCGGCGAGTTCCTCACCGAGCTCGACCGGATCCGCGACGAACCCGTCACCGACACGGAGCTGAAGGCGGCACGCGACTTCCTCGTCGGCGTGTTCCCGCTGCGGTTCGAGACCCCGGGACCCGTCGCGGGGTCGCTGGGGGGGCTGTTCATCCACGACCTCCCCGACGACGAGCTCGACCGGTATCGCGACGCCGTCGAGGCCGTGACGGCGGCCGACGTCCAGCGCGTCGCGCGCGAGCACATCCGTCCGGAGGCCGCCGCGATCGTCGTCGTCGGCGATCACGACCAGTTCGGGACGGCACTCGACGACGCGGGGGTGGGCGACGTCGAGGTCGTGCGCGACGACGTGGATCCTGCGGCCGGCTGAAACCTTCTCGGCGCCGCGCGCCTCGGGAGAGGTGAGGCGGCGCCATCGGGGGTCGCAGCAGTCACGGGAGACCACGTCATGCGACCCACGCACACCGTCATCCGTTCCGCGGGCGCCGCCGGCGTGGCCGCCATCGTCCTCGCGGGCGCCGCGCTCGCGGCCGGCGGGCTGACCGATCGCGGCTCGACCGTCCCGGCGTCGGCGACCGAGGCGCCGACCGTCGCGCCCGTGCCGACGGGAACGGCGGAACCCGCCGATACGGCCGAGCCCACCGAGACCGCGGAGCCGACCGGAACGGCCGAGCCGGCCGAGACCGTCGAGCCCACGACCGCCGGCCAACCGGGCGCGACCGAGGCGCCCACGGAGGACGCCTGAGACGACCACGGCGCGAATGCCGGGCACGATGGCGCGGGCGACCAGGGCGAGGACAACCATCACCACGGCCACGACGCCGGCGCCGGCGAGGACGCCAACGACGACCACGGCGGCAGCTCGGGCTCCGGCGGCGATGGTGCGACCGGCGGCTCGGGCTCGGGATCCGGAACCGCCACCGACGATCATGGTGGCCAGGGCCACGCCGGCGGCGACGACGGCGGCCACTCCGGCACCGGTAGCGGCGACGGCGGTCACGGCGCGGGCTGAGACCGCGGTCCCGCGCATTCATGACCACCGTCCCTGTCGATGGCCGGCCCGGTGGCGCGATCCTCGCGGGGCGATCCGGGCGTATCCGCGTCCGGCCACGCTGATCCGTCCACGCCTCGATGTCGGGGGACCTCGACCTGCACGTGCCCGTTCGTCACCGGGAGGCTCCGGACAGGCTCGATGACCGCGCGATCGTCGACCTCGTCCTGGCCGGCGATCGGCACGCGTTCCGCGTGCTCGTGGAACGAGAGGGTCCGGCCGTCGTCGCGGCCTGTGCGCGGGTGCTCGGCGACCGCGCCGAGGCGGAGGACGTCGCCCAGGAGGCGTTCGTGACCGCGTACCGCTCGCTCTCGACGTGGCGCGCGGACGGCGCGTTCGGGGCGTGGCTGTCGCGGATCGCGATGCGCCTCGCCCTTCGCCGCCTCGCCCAGCGCCGACAGGTGACGTGGCTCGACCCGATCGCCGCGGAGTCCGATGCACCGGGCACCGAACGGTACCGCTCGGTCAGCCGGTCCGACGCGCTCGACCCCGCAGCCACGGTGCTTCGGACGGAGCGCGACACCGAGCTCCGGGCCGCCGTCGCGGCGCTCGACGAGCCGTATCGCGAGGTCGTCGCGCTCCGCTTCTTCGCCGAGCGCTCGCTGGCGGAGATCGCCGCCGCGACCGACCGGCCCCTCGGCACCGTGAAGACGCATCTCCACCGCGGGCTCGCGAGGCTGCGTCGCACGCTCGAGGAGGGACCCGCGTGAGCGGCGCGGGGCGGTCGGGCCGGGAAACGCCGTTCGGTCGCGGTGAGCTCCCGGCGGGCGGCGGCGCGGACGATCTCGCGGCGGACGTCCGCCTGGGGCGTAAGCTCGAGGGCGTGGGCGGCCCGGCGCCCGTCCTCCCGAGCGCCGATTTCACGGACCGAGTGATGGCGGCGATCGAGGCGGAGCCCGTACCGGCGCCCGCCATCGCCGCCGGTTCGGCCCTGCGCGGTGCAGGGGCCGGCGCGTTGCTGTCGTCGATTCGGGACGCGTTCCGGGTCACGTTCGGGCCCGGGTTCCCGGCGGTCGCCCGCGTGCAGTCGTTGGCGCTGGTGCTCGTGGTCACGCTCCTCGCGGGGGGCACGGGTCTCGTCGCGGCGCGGGCGCTCGGGCTGCTCGACGAGCACGCGCCGGCGCCGTCGATCCTCGTACCGACGCCGACGGTTCCGGCGCCCTCCGCGCCGCCATCCCCGTCGCCGGCGGTGTCGCCGTCCCCGTCCCCGACGCCGCTCACGAGCGACCCAGCCCCGACGGCGACGCCGGAGGACACCGAGCATCCGAGGGGCACCGACGACCACGGCGGCGGCTCCGGCGGCGACTCGGGCTCGGGCGGTGGATCGGGCTCGGGTCACGGGTCCGATTCCGGCGGCGGGTCCGGTTCCCCCGGCTCGGGTTCGGGGTCCGGCTCGTCCGGCCGCGGAACCGCCACGGCGGAGCCGGCCGACGATCACGGCGGCGACAGGAAGGGCGACGATTCGACGAAGCGGCCCACGGGGGAAGACCACGCCGGGCCGGGCTGAGCGGGTACGCTGGCCCCCGTGATCGTCGTTCTTGGCACCCCCGGCTGGCGTGACTCGGAGCCCGCGAGGCCGGCGGGCCTGGCCTGCGAGGTCGCCCTCGCCGCAGCGGCTCGTGGCCGGCGCGTCGAGCTGGTGGGCCGGATCGGCGACGACGCGGCAGGCGACGCGCTCGCGTTCGCGCTCTCCAGGGCGGGTGTCGGCCATGCGGCGGTGCTCCGCGACCCGGCCCGCGCGACGGCGCGCGTGGCGGCCGACGGCGCCGCGGCCGACGACGCCGCCCTGCACGACGATCCGTTCCGCGACGCGGCTGGTGATGCCGCGGACTCCTCCGCGCCGCCACAGTCCGTCGAGGGTCCGCGCCTCGACCCCGCGGACGTCTCGCTCGCGCTCTCGTACCTCACCGCGTTCTCGGTCCTCGTCGTCACGGACGACGTTCCCACAGCGGCGCTGCCGGCGGCGATCGACGGTGCGGCGTTCGCCGGCGCGCACGTCGTGCTGCTGTTGCCGTCCGGCGCCACGGCACCCGACGGGCTGCCGGAGACGTCGACCGTGCTGGCGATTCCCGACGAGGCCGAAGCGGGCGCGTTCGGCACGGTGGTCGGCGTCTATGCCGAGGGGCTCGACGGCGGCCTCGACCCGGCTCGGGCGTTCCGCGCCGCCATCGGCGACTGGGAGCCTGCGGACGAGGACCCGGCGGCCGACGGGGACTGACCGGTCAGAACAGCGTCGGCAGCGCCGGCTCCGGTGACACCGCGGCCAGCGGCTCGATGAGCTCCGGCCCGTCGTTGCGGACGTTGTTGACGAGCGGGACGACCGGGTACGCGGTGAGGCGGACGGCGTCGCTCGGCTCCAGCAGCGCGCGAAGCTCGTCGGGATCGCGCGGTACAGGGTCGAGCCACCGATCCCACGCCTTCGGCGGGACGACGACCGGCATCCGGTCGTGGATCGCGGCCATGAAACCGTTGGGCCGTGTCGTCACGATCGTGAACGAGCGCGTCCAGTCGCCGGTCTCCTCGTCGCGTCGCCCGGTCCACAGGCCGGCGAGGGCGAGCGGGCGGTCGTCGGGGTCGAGGATGCGGAGCGGCTGCCGCTTCCCGTCGGCCGTCCGCTGCCACTCGTAGAAGCCGTCGACGGGCACCAGGCAGCGCCGCCGCCGGAACGCGTCGCGAAACAGCCCGCTGGTCGCCAGCGTCTCGGCGCGGGCGTTGAACGCGCGCGAAGCCTGCTTCGCGTCGGCCCACGACGGCACCAGGCCCCACCGGTAGCGGACGACGGCGCGGCGCTCGTCCCGCTGCACGACGACCGCGGCCTCGTCGGTGGGCGCGACGTTGAAGTGCCCGCCGCCGTCGTCCGCGAGATCGTCCGCGCCGAAGATCCGGGCGATCTCCGACGTCGGGCGCTGCTGCGTGAACCGGCCGCACATGCGACGACGATAGGGCACACCGCGCCCGGCCGGGCATCGAACGTCCTTCTCAGCGACCGCTCAGGCCGGCTCCTGTACAGTCGGCCGCAGTGACCCCGAACCAGCCTGCCTTCGACGCGTCCGGCCTGCTCACGCAGTCAGGACCGCTCACCCACGACACCGCCCAGGCCGCCCTGGCGCAGGCCGCGGCGCACATGGCGAACGCGGACTTCGTCGACGCGGCGCGCCTCTACCAGCGGGTGATCGGCTTCAACGACGCCGGCGTCACCGCCGCGGCGATGGTCGGGCTCGGCGAGGCGCTCCACCGGCTCGACGACGACCAGGCGGCGCTCGCCGAATGGGAGGCTGCGACCAAGCTCGCCGAGAACGAGCACACGTACGCCGCGTGGCGGAACGTTGCCGCCGCGCGCGTGCGGGCCGGTGACCTGCGCGGGGCGTTGAACGCGTACCGCGAGGCGGACCGCCGGGCGCCCCGGGACGACAGGGCCGAGATCGCCTCGCGCATGGGCTGGCTGTCGAAGGAGCTCGGGGACAGCCGCGCCTCGGGTCGCTACTTCTCGCAGGCTCGCGGTGACGCGGGGTTCTCGTTCGCACTGGGCGTGATCGCGGTGACCGTCGTCGTGTCCCTCGCGGCGAGCTTCGTGCCGCCCGAGCGCATCGACCTGTACGGCATCCTCGCGCTCGACAAGGTCGCGCTCGCGGGCGGCGAGCTGTACCGGCTGTGGAGCGTCGCGCTCGTCCACGCCCCGATCCAGCAGATGCCGCTGCACCTGATCTTCAACATGCTGCTGCTGTACCAGACCGGGCCGATCGTCGAGCGAATGTACGGCCGGTTCTCGTTCCTCGTGCTGTACCTCGTCGTGTGCGCCGGCGGGACGCTCGCGTCGTTCGCGATCGGGACGTCGCCCGACTCGCAGTACGCCGTCGGCGCGTCCGGCGCGGTGTTCGGGATGTTCGGGCTCCTGATCGCCGCGGAGTTCGTCCACCGGCCGGCGCTCGATCGCCAGTCGCGGGGCGTCATGGGGCAGCTCGTCGGCCTCGTGATCCTCAACCTCGTGCTGGGATTCACGGTCCTCGGCAACGTCGACAACTGGGCGCACATCGGCGGCTTGATCACGGGCCTCTGGCTGGGGGTCCTCCTCGCGCCGACGAAGGTGCCGACGCTGCGCTCGATGTGGCGGCGGCCGGGGCCCGTGCCCGGGACGACCGTGCCCGTGTTCGGCGGTGGCGGGACGGTGGCGCTGCGCGCGGCGGGGCTCGTCGCGCTCGGGGCGTTCTTCGCGCTGCTCTGGAGCATGGGCGTCGCGGCCTGGGGCTAGAGCTCGCCGAACACCACCTGCGGCCCGGGCTGGCCCTCCGCCCCCTGCGCGTTCTCGAGGGTGATCATCACGGCCGCCGCGGAGGCGAGGTCGGCGTCGATCGGGGCGACGAACGGCCCGCGGCCGTCGAACGGAACCACCTCGAGGGGATGGACCCCGGCGCCGTCCGCGAACCACAGCTGGTACGCGTGCCCGGCCGGCGCCGCCGGCAGGTTGCGCACGACGATCCAGGCGCGCGGTGACCCCGGCAGGTACAGGACCGACGCCTGGGCCGCCGGCGCGAGCGGCTCGGCGTGGAGCGCGACCGCGACGCGCGCCGGGTCCATCGCCACGGTCATCGCCCCGTCGCGACCCGCGAGCGCCGCCTGGAGCGACGCGACCGTCGTGCCGGCGGTGTCCAGGTCGCGCTGGCGCGCGACGTCGCGGGCGGCGAGGCCGGCCACCGCGATCACCAGGCCCGCGACGAGCGCGAGGGTCGCGATCCGCACCCGGGTCGGGCGCCCGGAGACCGTCGTGGGATGGACGGACGTCGCCATGGCCTCGCCCGCCTCCCCGCGGATATCGGCGAGCACGTCGTCGAGGAGCGTCGCGGGTGGCACCCTCGGGGGTGCCACGAGCGCCAGGTCCGCGAGCACGCCGTCCAGCTCCCGCTCGAGCCGGCGGCAGTCGAGGCACCAGCGGCGATGCGCCGCGTACGGGCCGTGCTCCTCGGGCGCGAGGTCGCCCAGGACGGCACCCGCCGCCGTGAGCTCCATCGCCGTGTCGCGGGTCATGCGCCGTCTCCCAGGCCGCCGACCGCGTCGCTCACCGAGTCGCCGAGCACGTCGCGCAGACGGAGCAGCGCGCTGCGAATGCGCGTCTTCGCCGTCCCGAGGGGAATGCCGAGCCGCTCCGCCACCTCGACGTGCGTGAGGCCGTGGAAGAACGCGAGGTCGAGCGCCTCCCGCTGGAGCGGCGTCAGCTCGCGGATCGCCTCGTGGACCCGATCGCGGCGGATCCGGAGCCACGCCTCGCGGTCCGTGTCGTCGTCCGCGTGCTCGAGCTCGAGGTCCACGTCGGCCGTGCGCTTGCGGACGTTCGCCTCGCGCCGGACGAGGTCGATGGCCTTGTGCCGGGCGAGCGAGAACAGCCACGGCGCGACGTTGCCGCGAGCCGGGTCGAACCGCGACGCATCACGCCACAGCGCGACGAACACCTCCTGGACGACGTCCTGCGCGAAGCGCTCGGCGTGCGTGACCTGGTACGCGAGCGAGTACAGCGGACCCGAGTAGCGCGCGTACAGCTCCTCGACCGCGCGCTCGTCGCGTTCGACGATCCGGGCGAGCAGCGCGGCATCCTCGGCGCGCCGCCGCGCCTGGGCGTCTTCGGGCTCGGGCAAGCGACTCTCCACCACCGGACGGGCTGCGCCGGGGGTTCGATGATAGCCAAGCTCCGGGGCGCGGCCGGGGACGGCGGCTCGCATCGCGAGGAGGGCGGGCGCGCCGGTGGTGATGTCCATCGCCCGCTGTTCGCGGCGACCCGCGCCGTGGATGGGTGCCGGTACGATCCGGTGCCATGTTCGCGATGCTCTCCGGCGCGTGGCCGCGGATCGACCTCGACGGCCGCCCGATCGACGATCTCGACGAGGGCGCCCGCGAGGCGGCGGTCGACGCCCTCGTCCGCGATCTCGTCGCGGCGCAGGAGGCGGCGGGGATCGGCCTGATCCGCGACGGCGACCTCCGCTGGCGCGATCCCGCGGCGACGGTCCTCGACGCCATCTCGCGCGGAGCGACCGGCGACGCGAGCCCGCTCGTCGCGGCCTGGCGCGCGACGAGCGCGCTGACCTCGCTGCCCGTCGCACAGGCCGTCCCGGGGCCGTGGTCCCTCGCCGTCCGGGACGTCGGCGGCCGGGGCGATCGCGGCGTGGTGAACGGCCGCGCGGCGGAGCTCGCGTCGTCGCTCGCGGCCGATGTCGCCGCGCTCGCGGCGGCCGGATGTCCCGTGGTGGTGGTCGTCGAGCCCGCCGCGGTGGCGATCGGCGAGGACCCGGGATCGCGGGCGGGCTTCCTGCGGGCGCAGCGCCGGCTCCTTGCCGGGCCGCCGGACGCGCACGCGATGCTCGCGATCACGGGCGGCTCCGCGCACCTCGCCGGCCCGCAGGTCGTGTTCGACGCCCCGTACCGCTCCTACCTGTTCGACCTCATCGCGGGCCCCGACAACTGGTACCTCGTCCGGGCGGCGCCCGGGGACCGGGGGATCGTGGTCGCCGCGCGTCGCGCGGGTGACGCCGCGGCGCACGGGGACCAGTCGCCGGTCATGTCGTGGGCGGCGCACTACGCGGCATCGTCGAACGGCCGCGGGCTGGATCGCGTGGGCGTCGCCAACGCGACGCCGCTCGGCTCGTTCGACGCCGGCACGGCCAGGCGTGCGCTCGACGAGCTCGGTCGCGCCGCGGCGCTCGCCGCCCTGCCGCCGCGGGAGGCCGTCGACCTCGGCATGGACCCCCGGTCGGTCTTCGTGAAGGCCGGCCGCACGCGCGGCTGAGCCGGTCGCGGGACGGTCACCGCCTGCGCCGATGCGGCCGCCGTCGGTCACCGGCCGGAACGCGCTTGCAGGCATCCCGAGACCCTGCCACCATCGGGGTCCCTCGTTCCCCGGCACCGTCGTCCGCCGTCGGAGCGAACCACCCCCGCGAGCACGGGGCCCGCGCCCGCGAACCGAACCGGAGCATTCCGGGAGGAGGTCGTCACGGTGGCCGAGTTGCACGTCGCGCTCGAGGTCAACGGCGAGCCGAGGGAGATGGATGTCGAACCACGCCGGCTCCTGGTCCAGGTGCTGCGCGAGGAGCTCGGGCTCACCGGGACGCACGTCGGCTGTGATACCAGCCAGTGCGGCGCGTGCACCGTCCACGTCGACGGACGCGCCGTGAAGAGCTGCACGATGCTCGCGGCCCAGGCGGACGGGACGAGCGTCACGACGATCGAGGGCATGGCGCAGAGCGAGAGCCAGCTCCACCCGCTGCAGAACGCCTTCTGGGAGAAGCACGGCCTCCAGTGCGGCTTCTGCACCCCCGGGATGATCATGACCGCGGCCGACCTGCTGGCCCGCAACCGCGACCCCTCGGACGACGAGATCCGGCACGCGATCGAGGGCAACATCTGCCGCTGCACCGGCTACCACAACATCGTCGTCGCGGTCCGCGAGGCGGCCCGCGTCATGCGCGAGGGGGCCGCGGCCCCCGTCACGGCGTAGGAGGGGCGACGTGGTCACCGACGTCCTCGGCGCACCGGTCAAGCGGGTCGAGGACCCGCGGTTCATCACCGGCAAGGGCCGCTACCTAGACGACATCTCGCTCCAGGGCATGGTCCACCTGGCGATCCTGCGGAGCCCGTACGCGCACGCCAACATCCGGTCGATCGACACGAGCGCCGCGCGCCGAGCGCCCGGCGTCCTCGCCGTCATCACCGGCGCGGACATCCCGTACAACCCGCTGCCGATGGCCTGGCCCGCCGGCGGCGCGAGCGGCATCCAGAACAACGTCAACGTGCCGCGGGTCCTCGCGACCGACTCGGTGAAGTGGACGGGCGAGGGCGTCGCCGCCGTCGTCGCGGACACGCCGGCGCACGCGCAGGACGCGCTCGACCTCATCCAGGTCGACTGGGAGCCGCTGCCGGCCGTCGTCGACACCGAGGGCGCCACGAAGCCCGGCGCCCCGCAGCTCCACGAGAACGCGCCGAACAACGTCGTCTTCGAGTGGAGCGTCGGCGACAAGGACGGCACCGAGGCCGCGTTCGCGAACGCCGAGGTGGTCGTCAAGCAGCGGCTGGTCAACCACCGGCTGATCCCCAACCCGATGGAGGTCCG
>JAICUI010000077.1 GCA_025935925.1 Chloroflexota bacterium | reverse complement strand
GTCCGGATGCGCGAGCTCCTCGGCCACGACCCCGAGAGCTTCGAGCAGGAGCGCTTCAGCTACCAGGTCATCGCGGACCACAGCCGCGCCGTGACCTTCCTCGCCGCCGATGGCGTCATCCCGTCGAACGAGGGCCGCGGGTACATCTTCCGGAAGATCCTCCGCCGGGCCGTCCGCCATGGCCGGCTCCTCGGCCGGATGGAGCCGTTCCTCGGCGAGACCGCCAAGGTCGTGATCGACTCGATGTCCGACGCGTACCCCCATCTCGCGGAGCGCCGGACGGAGATCCTCGGAGTGATCGGGCGCGAGGAGCGCCAGTTCAACCGGACGCTCGAGGCGGGAACCGGCCTGCTCGAGGAGGCGCTCATCCCGCTCACGGGCGAGGACCGTGTCGTCGGCCGCCAGGCGGATCACCTCCCGCCGGACGCGCCGGTCCTGCCGGGCGACGTCGCGTTCAAGCTCCACGACACGTACGGCTTCCCGATCGACCTCACGGTCGAGCTCGCCGCCGAGTACGGCGTTCGGACGGACCTCGCCGGGTTCGAGCGCTCGCTCGCCGAGCAGCGGGAGCGGAGCCGGGCCGGGACGAAGGCCGACCTCGCCCGAACGGCCGAGCTGGGCAGCCTGTACAACGGCCTGCTCGCGCGCCTCGGCGCCACGCAGTTCCTCGGCTACGACGCCACGACGGCCGATGCGCGCGTCGTCGCGATCGTGCGTGACGGCGTCGAGTTCGAGACGCTCGAGGCGCTGCCCGAGATCGAGCTCCGAGCCGACGCCTCGGCCGCCGCCGAGCTCGTCCTCGACCGGACGCCGTTCTACGCGGAGAGCGGCGGTCAGGTCGCGGACCGCGGGGTCCTCCGCGCCGCCGACGGATCGGTCGTGTTCGACGTCGACGACGTCCAGCGCGTCGCCGGGACGCAGACCGCCGGCCTGACCGTCCACCGCGGCCGGCTCCACGGCAAGGTCGCGGTCGGGGACACGGTCCGCGCCGAGGTCGACGCCGAGCGGCGCGCCGACACGATGCGCAACCACACCGGCACGCACCTCCTGCACCGCGCGCTGCGCAACGTCGTCGGCGATCGCGCGCGGCAGGCGGGGTCGCTCGTCACCCCGGAGTATCTCCGCTTCGACTTCCCGTTCGACCGTGCGCTGACCGAGGACGAGAAGCGATCCATCGAGCGCGAGGTCCGACGCGTCGTCCGCGAGGACCGGCCGGTGAGCGTCGAGTGGATGTCGATGGCCGACGCCCAGGCGGCAGGCGCCGACGCGTTCTTCGACGAGAAGTACGGCGACAAGGTGCGCACGATCCGGGTCGAGGGCTTCAGCCACGAGCTGTGTGGCGGGACGCACTGCCGGGCGAGCGGTCAGGTCGGCAACTTCATCATCACCGGCGAGCGGTCGATCGGCTCGGGCGTCCGGCGGATCGAGGCCGTCACCGGCGTCGCTGCGGACCGGCTGATGGAACGCCGGTTCGAGCTCCTGGACGGCGCCGTGGCGGCGACCGGCGCCCGCGGCGAGGAAGCGGTGGAGGAGCGGATCGCCGCGCTCCAGGACGAGCTCCGCGACACGAAGCGGCGGCTCAAGGCGGGTTCTGCGCCCGGCGGCAGGCGTCCGAAGCCCGGCGACCTCGCGTCGAAGGCGGAGCAGGTCCGCGATGGCATCAGCTTCGTCGGCGCGGCGCTCGATCTCGAGTCGATCGACGCGCTCAAGGGCTACGCCAAGGACGTCCGGGGCTCGCTGCCGAGCGGCGTGATCGCGCTGGGGCTGGACGCGGAGGAACCACAGCTCTTCGTGACTGTCAGCGACGACCTCGTCGCGCGTGGCATCGCGGCCGGCGCGCTCGTCCGGGCGGCCGTGACCAGCATCGACGGCCGCGGTGGCGGCCGGCCGGAGATGGCCCAGGGCAGGGGCACCCGGCGGGAGGGGCTCGGGGAGGCGATCGCGGCCGTGCGGGCCGCGGTGGCGGACCGCGCCGGCTCCGCGTGACGGTCGCCGCCGGGCCCGCGGGCTGGGCACCCGCGGACGAGGCGGCCTGAATGTCGTTCCTGCGCCGCATCTGGAACCGCGACGGCGGCCCGATTCCCGCCGCGTGCACCGCGCTCGACATCGGCACGGAGTTCGCCAAGGCGCTCGTGTTCGAGATCGACGACACCGGCCACGGCACGGTTCGAGGCGTCGGTCGCAAGCGCCAGGGCCTGAGCCACATGCAGTCGGGGACCGTGGCGGACATCGCCGCCGTCGTCGACAACTGCGCCGTCGCGCTCCAGGAAGCCGAGGAGATGGCCGGATTCCGGCCGACGCAGGTCGTCATCGGCATCGCGGGCGAGCTCGTGAAGGGCTTCACGACGACGCTCACCCAGGAGCGCAAGCGCCCGGAGCTGCCGATCAACGACGGCGAGCTGACGAAGCTCATCGACCAGGTCCAGCGCGAGGCGCTCCGCGAGGCCGAACGGTCGATCACCTGGGAGACCGGCCTCCCGCACGTCGACGTCCGCCTCGTCCACAGCGCGATCGTCGGTGCGTCGATCGACGGCTACGGCCTCACGAACCCGGTCGGGTTCCAGGGCCGCCACATCAGGATCGGGATCTTCAACGCGTTCGCGCCGCTGGTGCATCTCGGCGCGCTGCAGTCGGTCGCGAGCCAGCTGGATCTCGAGCTGCTGGAGGTCGTCGCCGAGCCGTACGCCGTCGCTCGCGTCCTGGGCGCCGAGAACGTCCGCCAGGCCGGGGCGTTGTTCGTCGACGTCGGTGGCGGCACGACCGACGTCGCGCTCGTGCGCCAGGGCGGCATCGAGGGCACCCGGATGTTCGCGCTAGGCGGCCGCGCGTTCACGAAGTCCATCGCCGATCGCCTGGACCTTCCGTTCCCGCGTGCCGAGTCGCTCAAGGTCGACTACGCGCGCGGGCTGCCCGTGGCCGAGCACGACACGGTCGCCGAGATCGTCGGCGACGACAGCGCGGTGTGGGCGGCCGGCGTCGAGCTCGTGATGGAGGAGCTGGCCGCGGGGGAGATGCTGCCGTCGCGGATCCACCTGTGCGGCGGCGGGTCGCGGCTGCCGGAGATCCAGCGGGCGCTCGCCGCCGAGCGGTTCTGGAAGCGGCTGCCGTTCGCCCGGCCGCCCGAGGTCGCCGTGATGGCGCCCGACCAGGTCGAGGCGATCTCCGATGCGACCGAGCTGCTCGTCGACCAGCAGGACGTGACGCCGCTGGGGCTCGCCTACCAGGCGATCGAGATCCAGACCTCCGAGGACCCGCTCGACGTCGCGCTGCGCCGGGTGCTCCGCGCGATGAAGGTCTAGGCTCCGCTCTCGTGGCGACCATCGTCTACCTCGACGCCGAGGACGAGATCACCTCCGCCGCCTCGCGGATCCGTGCCGCCGCCGACAGCCGCGTCGCCCTCGTCGTCCCGTTCGGGTCCCGGGTTGCGACGTCGCGGATCAACTTCCGGCTCCTCGCGCGCGAGGCGACGATCAACGGCCGGCGTCTGGACATCGTGGCGCCCGACGCATCGGCGCGCGCGCTCGCGGCATCCGCGGGCATCGCCGTGTTCGGGTCGGTGGGGGAGTACGAGGCCGCGCTGGACGCGCCCGACGACGGCGACGACCCGCGCCCGACCCCCGCCGGTCACGGCGCGAGCGGCCTCCCGGCGGCCGCCATCGCAGGCGCCTCCGCGACCGCCGCCGCGACCGCGGGCGCGAGTGCGATCGCCGCTCCCGGCGGAGCGCTTGCGGGGACGGGGCGCAACGCGACGCCCCGTGGCGTCGAGGGCCCGACTCGGGCCACCACGGCGAGCGGCGCACGCACGGCGCACGACGACGACCTCGACGCCGTCATCCACCGTGGCCGCGACGTCCCGGTCGCGAAGCCCCGCGCCCGCCGCGCCGGGGCCCGTCTGCTCGCCGGATTCGTCCTGCTGCTCATCGGGCTGACCATCGCCGGCGTCGCGGCGTTCCTGTTCCTGCCGGCCGCCGACATCACCGTCACGCCGCAGGTCCAGCCGGTCGGCCCGATCGAGCTCACCGTCCGCACCGACCCGTCCGCCACGGCCGTCGATCCCGCGAACGCCGTCATCCCGGCGCAGACCGTGTCGATCCCGGTCGAGGTCAGCGCCGACTTCCCGGCCACGGGCGTCCGCACGGTCACGACGCCGGCGAAGGGCGCGGTCCGCTGGAAGAACTGCGACCCGTCGTCCGCGTACACGATCCCGAAGGGAACGATCGTCAGCACCGCGTCGGGCATCCGCTTCGGGCTCGACGAGGACCTCTTCCTGCCCGTGGCCACCATCCAGGGCGGCGGCACGAACGTGAACCTCCGGTGCCAGACGAGCCAGGTCGGGGTGACGGCCGATGACCCCGGTCCCGATGGGAACGTCCCGGCGGGGACGATCCGCGTCGTGCCGGCGCGCTACAACCGCAACCTCGTGTCCGTGACCAACCTGCAGCCGACCACGGGTGGGACGAAGCAGGAGTTCAAGCGTGTCTCGCGCAAGGACGTGGAGGCCGCCACGGCGCAGCTCCAGCAGCAGCTCAACGACCAGTTCCAGGTCGAGCTCGCCGACCCGGCGAACGTGCCGACCGGCACCACCGTCTTCCCGGAGACCGCCGCGCTCGGCGAACCGACGCCGAGCGTCGACCCGGCGACCCTCGTGGGCACGGAGGGCGACACGTTCAACCTCGGCATGTCGGCGCAGGGAACGGTGACGGCGGTCGACCGGACGCCCGTCCAGGCGATCGCCGAGACGGCGCTCCGGGACGCGGTCGACCCGGGCCACGAGCTGGTCGACGGCTCGACGCGCATCGACGTCGGCGACGGGACGGTCCACGACGGCGTCGTCGAGTTCCCCGTCGCGGGGTCGGCGAAGCAGGTGCAGCCCGTCGAGGCCGCGACGCTCCTGCCGAAGGTGCTCGGCCACCCGGTGGCCGATGCCCGGGCCGCGCTCGAGCCGTACGGCGACGTCAGGATCGTGCTGTGGCCGGGGTTCGTGACGAGCGTGCCGACGTTCGACCGGCGCGTGAGCCTCGTGGTCGCGCCGCCGTACGATCCCGACCCGCAGCAACCCGCCCCGAGCGCGACGCCAACGCCCGTGCCGACCCGGACCACACCGTCCGGATCCCCGGCCGGCAGCGGCGGGCGCTCGCCGTCGCCGGTACCATCGCGCTGATGCTGCAGCCCACCCAGCCGGCTGCCGGCGAGTCGCGCCGCTCGCGCGCCGCCGGGCACTCGCGCGTCACCCTCCCATTCCGCACCGCCGCGTTCGCGTGGTGAGCCGCATCCTCGGGGTCGACCCCGGCTCGCGGCGGATCGGGCTCGCCATCGCCGACGCCGGCATCGGGATCGCGCGTCCGCTCACCACGGTCGCGCGAGGCGCGTCGATCGACGACGACGTCGCGGCGATCGGCCGCGTCTGCGCGGAGCACGGCGTCGCGGAGCTCGTGGTCGGGCTGCCCGTGCACGCCGGTGGCGGCGAGGGCGACATGGCGGCGGCCGCCCGCGACTGGGCGACGGCGCTCGGTGATCGGCTCGGCCTCCCGGTCGCGATGCGCGACGAGCGGCTCAGCTCGTTCGAGGCCGAGCGGCGCCTCGGCCGGATGCCGCGCGGCCGGTCGGGCGGGCCGCCAACGAAGACGCAACGAACGGCGTTCCGGGCGCGAATCGATCGCGAGGCCGCGAGCGTCATCCTGCAGGACGAGCTCGACGCCCGGCGGGGGGCCACCGGCGCGACGGCGCTCAGACCCGTGCTCCCGTCTTCCGGGGTCGCGGACGGCGACCCGGAGGAGACCCGATGAGCATCCGAGGCGGGCGTGGCCCGCGCGACGACCTTGCCGTGAGCGGCCCCCGCCAGAACGGCTACCAGCGGACCGGCCGCTACGGCCGCGGCCCCGGCGACCAGCGGCGGTTCGATCGCTACGGCGACCGCGGCGGCGGGCTCGGCGGGCTGCTGAAGTTCGGCATCTTCCTCGTCGTCCTGGCTGCCTTGGTCATCGTGGCGCTCCTCACGGTCGCGCGGCCGATCGCGCGGCTGGCAGTCGTGAGCCTGGCCGAGGACAACCCGTCCGCGCTGAAGATCGGGTTCGTCGCCGATCTCGTCCGGGAGGACCTCGGCGCCACCCTCACGAACCCGAACGACGGCACCGGCGACCAGATCGTGTTCGAGGTGCAGTCGGGCGATACGCCGGCCATGCTCGCGCCGCGGCTGCAGGACGCCGGCGTCATCTCGAGCCAGCGCGCCTTCCTGTTCGAGGCCCGCACGACCGACCTCGCCGCGAAGCTGAGCGCCGGCAAGTTCGCCCTCGCCGGGAACCTCACGCCGGAGGAGGTGGTCAACGGCCTCGTGGAGAACCGGATCGTCAACCAGTCCATCCCGGTGACGTTCCGGGAGGGCCTGCGGCTCGAGCAGATCACGGCCAAGCTCCAGACGCTGCAGGGCACGAGCATCGACCCGAAGCAGTTCTACGACCTGGTGACGAAGCCCACCGACGCGATCCTGGGCGACTACCCGTGGCTGCTCGACCCCGACGTGCGGCCGAAGGGCGCGAGCCTCGAGGGCTTCCTGTACCCGGCGACGTACGACATCCGGATCGGCGCGGAGAACCCGACGACCGCCGAGGGCCTCGTGCGGATGATGCTCGACGCCTGGATCAAGGCCGTCGGCCAGGACCGGCTCGACGTGCCGGCGAAGCGCGGCCTGACGTTCTACCAGGTGCTCACGCTCGCCTCGATCGTGGAGCGCGAGGCGGTCCTCGACGACGAGCGGCCGCTTATCGCCGGCGTGTACCAGAACCGGATCGACCGCGTCCCGAGCGTCAAGCACGGCCTCCTGCAGGCCGACCCGACGGTGATCTACGCCGTCGACACCGTGAACCTCGGCGACTACAGCACCGACTGGCAGAAATACGTCTTCTGGACCGTCCCCAAGAACGGGTCGCTGGCGGACCAGGAGCTGCCCGACAGCCTCGCGGGCTACAACACGTACAAGGTGCGCGGGCTGCCGCCGGGTCCGATCGCCACGCCGAGCGTCGCCTCGATCGATGCCGCGCTCAACCCGAACACGAAGACCGGCTACACCTACTTCGTCGCGATCCCCAACGGGGGCGGCGCGCACGACTTCTCGAAGACCCTCGCCGAGCACCAGGCGAAGCTCAAGAAGTACGGCTACTAGGTCGATGGCGGCGTTCCCGGTCCCCGCCGACTTCGCGCCGGCCCCCGACGCCGCGACCCGGGCGCGCTGGCGCGAGGCGGAGCGCGCGGTGCGTCCCTCGCGACTCGCCGCCCTTCGGGAGCGCATGACGGCCGAGCACGTCGGCGCCTACTTCGGGGTGAAGCGCGAGCACATGCGCTGGCTGACCGGCTTCACGCTCGCGGAGGGCGAGGACCGGGTCGCCGGGCAGTCCGGCCAGTTCCTCGTCGGCCCCGACGACGTCGTCGTCCTCACCGACTCCCGCTACACGATCCAGGCACGGCGCGAGGCGCCGGACGCCGCGGTCGACGAGATCGGGTACGACCTGCCTGGCGCGTGGCCGCGGCTGGTCGGCCACACGGGCGCTCGCCGGGTCGCGGTGGAGGCGGCCGCGGTCCCGCACGCCCAGTGGCTGCGGCTCGCCGAAGCGGCCCCCGAGATCGAGCTGGTAGCGGTCGACGGCTGGCTGGAGTCGCTGCGGGCCGAGAAGACGCCCGACGAGGTCGAGCGCATCGCGGCCGCGTGCGCCGTCGCCGACCGGGCGCTCGCCGCGCTCCTCCCCGAGATCCGCCCGGGCGTCACCGAGCACGACCTGGCGATGCGCCTCGAATGGCTGATGCGGACGGGGGGCGCGGAGGCGCTCGCGTTCGACGTCGCGTGCCTCGCGGGTCCCGAGGCCGCGCTGCCGCACGGCTCACCGGGCGACCGGCCGGTGCTCGCGAACGAGGTCCTGCTGTTCGACTTCGGGGCGCAGGTCGAGGGCTACCGGAGCGACATGACCCGGACGCTGTTCGTCGGCGAGCCGCGGGCGCGCGACCTCGAGATCTACGAGCTCGTCGCGCACGCGCAGCAGGCCGCCATCGACGCGATCCGCGCGTCCGTGACCGGGACCCGCGGACGCGGCGGCCGGCTCATCGGCGGGCGGGCCGCGGACGCGGCGGCCCGGGACGTCATCGCCGCCGCGGGGCACGGCGAGCACTTCGGTCACGGGACGGGCCACGGCATCGGCCTCGCGACGCACGAGCTGCCGCGGCTCACGTACGTGGTCGCCGACGACTCGCTGCCGAGCCCGACGGTGTTCTCCGTCGAGCCCGGCGTGTACCTCGAGGGCGAGACCGGGGTCCGCATCGAGGACCTCGTCCATCTCGACGTCGCGAACGACACCGTCGAGCTGCTGACGAGGTTTCCCCGCGAGGTGATCGCGCTTCCGGCGTGACGGCGCGGGAGCGCCCCGTCGAGGTGTCCGGCACGGTGCCGCACGACCCCTCTGGTACCATCCCGCGGACATCCCAATCGGCCTGCCCGGCGGTCGCCTGTCCCGCGAATCCCGCCCGCGCCACCCCTGGAGCCCACTGCATGATCAGCACCGGCGAGCTGCGCAAGGGCGTCGTCATCGAGCTTGACGGCGACCTCTGGCAGATCCTCGACTATCACCACATCAAGATGGGCCGCGGGTCCGCCCAGGTCCGCATCAAGCTGCGCAACGTCAAGAAGGGCAGCACGGTCGAGAAGTCGTTCCAGGCCGGCGACCGCTGGCCGCGGGCGCAGATCGACCGCCGCCCCGTGCAGTTCCTGTATCGCGACGGCGACGACCTCCACTTCATGGAGACGGAGTCGTACGAGCAGTTCAGCCTGCGGGCCGAGACGCTCGACGACGTCGTCGGCTTCCTCAAGGAGGGGATGACGCTCGACCGGACGAGCTACCAGGGCGACACGCTCGGCGTCGAGCTCCCGGTGACGGTCGACCTCCTCGTCTCCGAGACCGAGCCGGGTTTCGCGGGCGATACGGCCCAGGGCGCCCGAAAGAACGCGACGCTCGAGACGGGGCTCGTCGTGTCCGTGCCGCTGTTCGTGAACGCCGGCGACACGCTGCGCATCGACACCCGCACCGGCGAGTACCAGACCCGGCTCTGATCCCATGGACCTCCGACCGACGCCGGTTCCCGCAGGAACGTTTGGTCTGCGGGTCCGGTCGGTCAGCGAGGTCAGCCGTGCGATCCGGGAGCGCGTCCGGTCCGACGACGGGCTGCGCGACGTGTGGGTCGAGGGCGAGGTCGGGCGGGTGACGGTGTCGACCGCGGGTCACGCGTACTTCACGCTCAAGGACGCCCGCGCCCAGCTCCAGTGCGTGTGGTTCAACGACGACCGCGTGCGCTCGGCGTTCCAGCCGCAGACCGGGCTGCAGGTCGTGGTGCACGGGCGGATCGACCTGTTCGAGCCCCAGGGCTCGCTCCAGCTGTACGTCGACTCGCTGCAGCCCTCGGGGTTCGGCAATCTCGCGCTCCGGTTCGAGCAGCTCAAGGCGAAGCTCGCCGAGGAGGGGCTGTTCGACGCGGCGCGCAAGCGGCCGCTCCCGCCCCGGCCGCTGACCGTCGCCGTGGTCACCTCACCGACGGGCGCCGTGTGGCGCGACGTGTGTCACGTGCTCGCGCGGCGCTGGCCGCTCGTGCGGGTCGTCCTCGTCGCGTGCCGGGTGCAAGGCGACCAGGCGCCGGGCAGCGTCGTCGGGGCGTTGCGGCGGCTCGAGCGCTGGATCGAGGCGGAGCGGGCCGCCGGTCGCGGCGCCACGGCGCCCGCCGTCACGATCGTCGCCCGAGGCGGGGGCTCCCTCGAGGACCTGTGGTCGTTCAACGACGAGCGGGTCGTCCGCGCCGTCGTCTCGCACCCGATCCCCGTCGTGTCGGGCGTGGGGCACGAGGTCGACGTCACGCTGGTCGACTTCGCGGCCGACGTCCGCGCGCCCACCCCATCGGCCGCCGCCGAGCTCGTGGTCCCGGACCGGCTCGAGGTCCTGGCCGCGGTCCGCGAGGCCGGCCGTCGCGCCGAGACGGCGACGCTGCGATCGATCGCCGCGACGCGGCGCGACGTCGAGGCCGAGCGACGCGCCCTGGCGCGCCTCGAGCCGCGCGCCCAGCTCGCCACGTCCCGCGAGCGCGTCGGGCTCCTGCTGGACCGGGCGGCCCGCGCGGTGAACGAGCGCATCAACGCCGCGACGCGCGGCCAGGAACGGACGGCGGCGCGGCTCGCGCCGGTGCTGGACGCGCGCCTGGACGGGGAACGTCGACGCCTCGACGCGCTGGCGACCCGCGCGCCGCGCACGGTCGACCTCCGGCTGGCGTCCGCGCGCGCGGCGCTGACCGCATCCTCGGCGTCCGTCGCGGCCCTCGCCCCGCAGGCCACGCTCGAGCGGGGCTATGCGATCGTCCGGCGCGAGGCCGACGGCACGATCCTCCGCGACCCGGCCGACGCCCCGCGCGGCACCCCGCTCGCGCTCACGCTCGCCCGCGGCAACCTGCGCGCGACCAGCGACGGGACCCCGGGTACCATCGACCGGCGCGCCAGCAACCCCCGCGACGAGGAGCACCAGCCGTGACCGAGGCGATCGGGACCGGTCCGAACGCGGACGTGGAGTCGCTCGCCTACGACGAGGCGTTCGCCGAGTACCAGCGAACCGTGGCGACCCTCGAGGCCGGCGGGCTGCCGCTCGAGGCCACGATTGCGCAGTACGAGCGCGCGATCGCCCTCCAGCGCCGGTGCGAGCGGCTGCTCGGCGAGGCCGAGCTCCGCGTGCAGCAGCTGATGGCGGCGCCCAATGGCGGCACGGTCGCCCGCGACGTCCGGCCGGACGAGGCGGAGGACGACGAACCTTGATCCTGCTACGATCGACTAGCAAGTAATCGCATCACCGGCGGCTGCCTCCGCGCGTCGAAGCGGCGCCCGCAGCCCCCAAGGAGCCATCGCCAGTGCCCATCCTCGACCGCCTGGAGGACCCGTCGGACCTCCGCGGCCTGTCCGACGCCGAGCTCACCCAGCTCGCGTCCGAGCTGCGCGAGACGATCATCCGCACGGTCGCCGTGACCGGCGGCCACCTCGGGTCCTCGCTGGGCGTCGTCGAGCTCACCATCGCCCTCCATCGGCTGCTCGAGTCGCCGCGCGACCGGATCGTCTGGGACACGGGTCACCAGGCCTACGCGCACAAGCTGCTCACGGGCCGTCTCGACCGGTTCCACACGCTGCGCCAGATCGACGGCATCGGGGGCTTCCCGCGGCGCACGGAGTCGGCGCACGACGTGATGGACGGCGGCCACGCGGGGACCGGGCTGTCCATCGCCCAGGGGCTGGCCACGGCTCGCGACGTCCGCCACTCGCTGGAGCGGATCGCCGTCGTCGTCGGCGACGCGGCGCTCCTGTCCGGCCTCAGCCTCGAGGCGCTGAACGACATCGGGCACCGCCAGACCCAGCTCCTGATCGTCCTCAACGACAACGAGATGTCGATCAGCCCGTCGGTCGGTGCGCTGTCCAAGTACCTCAGCGAGATCAAGCTCCACCCAGCCTGGCAGCAGGGCAAGGGCGCGTACGACACGACGATCGACCGGGTGCCGTTCATCGGGCACCTGCTGCTCGAGCTCAGCCGGCGGCTCCGGCAGTCGGTCGTGAGCTTCGCGCAGCCCGGGCAGCTGTTCGAGGACCTCGGCATCACCTACATCGGCGTGATGGACGGGCACGACCGGCAGGGCCTCGAGGCGACGTTCCGGCGGGCACTCGCGCTGAACGGGCCCGTGATCGTCCACGTGCGAACCCAGAAGGGGAAGGGCTACCAGCCGGCGATCGACGACCAGGTGTCGTTCCACGGGGCCGCGCTGCCGCCGATGCCGCTCGCACCGGCGACCGACGCCCACGATCGGGTGCGCGCGGCGGCCGGGGCCTCGAGCGGGGCGTCGCCGTCGGCCTCGGTCATGGCCGACCGCCGCGGTGGTGCGCCGTCGTCGCCGGGCGGCGAGGGCGAGGCGCAGGCCCCCCGGGCGGGCAGCGGCGACGCGCCGACGCCCAAGCCGCCGAACTACACCGCGTGGTTCGCGAAGGAGCTGGTTGCCGCGGCCACGGACGACCGCCGGATCGTCGGGATCACCGCGGGCATGCCGACCGGCACCGGGATGTCGAAGCTCCAGGCGGCGTTCCCCGAGCGGTTCATCGACGTCGGCATCGCGGAGCAGCACGCGGTCACGCTCGCCACGGGGCTCGCGCTGGGCGGCATGCGGCCCGTCGTCGCGCTGTACTCGACATTCCTCCAGCGCGCCTTCGACCAGGTCGTCCACGACGTGTGCCAGAACGACGCGCCGGTCCTGCTCGCGGTCGACCGCGCGGGCCTCGTGGGCGAGGACGGGACCAGCCACCAGGGGATGTTCGCGATCCCGGCCCAGCGCCAGCTGCCGAACCTCGTCATCGCCAGCCCCAAGGACGAGCAGGAGCTCCGGTCGCTCGTCCGCACGGCGCTCGCGCAGGACCACCCGTTCGCGCTCCACTACCCGCGCGATGCGGGGTT
This sequence comes from Chloroflexota bacterium, assembly GCA_025935925.1. GTDB lineage: Bacteria > Chloroflexota > Limnocylindria > Limnocylindrales > CSP1-4 > CAIXZV01. The sequence continues at coordinate 120 of JAICUI010000077.1, read as the reverse complement.
CGGCGTGCCGGAGTCGGATCCCCAGGTGCTGCCGATCGGGCGTGGCGAGCTGGTGCGAGAAGGCAGCGACCTCCTGTTCGTCGGCTTCGGGCCGATCGTCCAGCGCGCAGTCGAGGTCGC
>JAICUI010000004.1 GCA_025935925.1 Chloroflexota bacterium | reverse complement strand
GATCGCGCTCGAGGTCGGCCAGCGCTTCGCCATCCGCGAGGGCGGCCGCACCGTCGGTGCCGGCGCCATCACCCAGATCACCGAGTAACGAGATGGCGAAGCAGCGGATCCGGATCCGCCTCAAGGCCTACGACCACCGGCTGCTCGACCAGTCGGCAGCCCAGATCGTGGAGACGGCGCAGCGCACCGGCGCTGACGTCGTCGGCCCCGTGCCGCTGCCGACCCGGATCGAGAAGTTCACCGTCCTGCGTTCGCCGTTCATCGACAAGGACTCCCGGGAGCAGTTCGAGATCCGCACCCACAAGCGGCTCATCGACATCCTGGATCCCTCGTCGAAGACGGTCGATGCGCTCATGCGTCTGTCGCTCGCTGCCGGCGTCGACATCGAGATCAAGATGTGATGAAGACCTTCGAGATCTCGCGAGCGCGCGCTCAGGCGCGCGCAGCGCAAGGCGCCGGCGAGCACGTGAGCGAGCGCACTCCCGTGCGTGAGCGAGCGCGCGGAGGCGGCAACGCGGCGATGCGCCGCATCAGCGGGCGCGACCGATGAGCCAGAAGACGATCGGCCTCATCGGCCGCAAAGTGGGGATGACCCAGGTCTTCCTGCCCGACGGCACCATGGTGGGCGTCTCGGTCGTGCAGGTCACCCCGAACACCGTGACGCGCATCCGGACGGCCGAGCGCGACGGCTACACGGCCGTCCAGGTCGGCGCGGGCGAGCGGAAGCGGATCACCAAGCCGCTCGCCGGCCAGCTGAAGGACCTGCCGCGGGTGCGCAACATCCGCGAGTTCCGGCTGGACGACGTCGACGGGTACGACGTGGGCCAGGAGCTCAAGGTCGGCGAGATCTTCGCCGAGGGCGAGCTCGTGGACGTGACCGGCGTCAGCAAGGGCCAGGGCTTCGCGGGCACGGTGAAGCGTCACAACTTCTCCCGCGGTCCCAAGACCCACGGCTCCGACAACTACCGCAAGCCGGGCTCGATCGGCCCGGGCACGACCCCCGGTCGCGTCTACAAGGGCCTCCGCATGGGCGGCCACATGGGACACGAGCGGGTCACGATCAAGAAGCTGCGCGTGGTCCGCGTGGACGCCGAACGGAACCTGATCCTCGTTCGCGGATCGGTCCCCGGCGCCCCGGGCGCGCTCACCTTCGTGAAGAAGGCCTGACGATGCCGCAGACCACCCTCTACGACCGCACCGGCGCGAGCGTCGGGACCGTCGACCTCGCCGACGCGCTGTTCGCGGCGCCGGTGAACGAGGCCGTCCTCCACCAGGCGGTCGTCGCCCAGCTGGCCTCGCGGCGGCTCGGCACCCATGACACCCGCACCCGCGGCGAGGTCCGCGGCGGCGGCAAGAAGCCCTACCGCCAGAAGGGCACCGGGCGCGCCCGCCAGGGCTCGCGCGTCGCGCCGCACTACCGCGGCGGCGGCGTGGTGTTCGGGCCGCACCCGCGGTCGTACGAGCAGAAGCTGCCCAAGAAGATGCGCCGCCTCGCGCTGCGCTCGGCGCTGACGGCCAAGCTGAACGACGACGCGATCCGCGTGATCGACGCCTTCGCGATGGCCGATGAGCCGAGGACGCGGGCGTTCGCGGCCGTGCTGACCGCGCTCAACGCCGGCGACGGCCACGAGAAGCGCGTCCTCGTCGTGGCGCCCGCCAAGGACGAGCCGCTCCTGCGCTCGGCCGCCAACCTGCCCTCGGTGACGGTCATCCTCGCGGACTCGCTCAACGTGGTCGACCTGCTCAACGCCGACGCGATCGTCATCGAGCAGCCCGCCCTCGAGCGGATCGAGGAGGTGTACGCGTGAGCACGCTGACCGCCGCGGACATCATCCTGCGGCCCGTGATCTCCGAGAAGTCGATCGACGAGTCGGGGCGCGGCAAGTACACGTTCGCCGTCCACGATCGGGCGAACAAGATCCAGATCAAGGCCGCCGTCGAGGAGCTGTACAGCAAGGAGAAGGTGACCGTCGTCGCCGTCAACGTGCTGAGCAGCAAGGGCAAGGAGAAGCGCCGCGGCACCAAGCGCGGGCGCATCACCGGCCACACCTCGGACTGGCGGAAGGCGATCGTCACCCTGGCCCCCGGCCAGAAGATCGAGTTCTTCGAGGGGGTGTAGGGATGCCGCTGCGAAGCTACAAGGCGACCTCGCCCGGTCGGCGGTGGATGACCCGACCGACCTTCGAGGAGATCACCACCGACCAGCCGCACAAGCCGCTGCTCGAGCCGATGAAGCGCGGCTCCGGGCGCAACAACCAGGGCCGCGTCTCCGTTCGCCATCGCGGCGGCGGGGAGAAGACGCATTACCGGCGGATCGACTTCAAGCGCGACAAGTTCGGCGTGCCCGCCCGCCTCGCGACGATCGAGTACGACCCGAACCGCTCCGCGCGGATCGGCCTGCTCCATTACCGCGATGGCGAGAAGCGCTACATGCTGCTGCCCAACGGCCTCAAGGTCGGTGACGTGATCGTCTCCGGCCCGGCCGCCGAGGCGCGGGTGGGCAACGCCCTCCCGATCAGCAGCATCCCGCTGGGCACCACGATCCACAACATCGAGCTGATCCCCGGCAAGGGCGGCCAGATCGTCCGCTCCGCGGGCACCTCGGCACAGCTCCTCGCCAAGGAGGGCGAGCTCGCCCAGGTGCGCCTGCCCTCGGGCGAGGTGCGCCGGATCCCGATCAGGTGCATGGCGACGATCGGGCAGGTCTCGAACGTCGACCACGAGAACCAGAGCCTCGGCAAGGCCGGGCGCGCCCGCCACATGGGCCAGCGTCCGGAGGTCCGGGGCGTCGCGATGACCCCGCGGGATCACCCCCACGGCGGCGGCGAGGGCAAGAGCCCGACGGGCATGCCTCCGAAGACGCCCTGGGGCAAGCCCGCGATGGGCTACCGGACGCGGCGCGGTCAGAAGACCAACCGCCTGATCGTCCGCAGCCGGCATCGCAAGAGCTAGGAAGAGGAGCCAGAGATGTCGCGATCGGTCAAGAAGGGACCGTTCGTCCAGCCCCGGCTTCTCGGCCGGGTGCAGGACATGAACAAGCGGAACGAGCGCCGGGTGCTCAAGACCTGGTCGCGCGCGTCCGTCATCTTCCCGGACTTCATCGGGCACACGATTGCCGTCTACAACGGCAAGAAGCACGTGCCGGTGTACGTCACGGAGAACATGGTCGGCCACCGGCTCGGCGAGTTCGCCCCCACCCGCACGTATCGCGGGCACGGGCGCACGGCCGACCGGACCGGCGGGCTGCGGTAGGAGACGGAGCTGATGCGCGTTTCCGCCACCGCCAAATACCTGCGCGGCTCCACCCGGAAGGCCCGCCTCGTCACCGAGGCGATCAAGGGCAAGCCGGTGGAGGAGGCCCAGGCCGCCCTGCGGTTCATGCCGCAGGCCGCCGCCAAGGACGTCGCCCGCGTGCTGAAGAGCGCGACGGCGAACGCCGAGAACAACCTGAATCGCTCCGCCGACGAGCTCTACGTCGCGGACGCGATCGCCAACGAGGGCCCCACGATCAAGCGGTGGCGTCCACGGGCCCAGGGTCGGGCGTTCCCGATCCACAAGCCCATGACGCACATCACGATCGTCGTGGCCGACAGGGAGGCCTAGGCATGGGACACAAGGTCCATCCGTACGGCTTCCGCTTGGGCTACACCCGATCGTGGACCGCCAAGTGGTATGCCGACAAGGAGTACACGACCCTCCTCAAGGAGGACATCGCGATCCGCCGGCTCCTCGAGCGGCGGCTCGCCAACGCCAGCGTCAGCGGCGTCGAGATCGAGCGCGGCATCAACCACGTCACGGTGGCGATCCACACGGCCAAGCCCGGGATCGTCATCGGTCGCGGCGGCCAGAACGTCGAGATCCTGCGCAAGGAGATCGGCGACCTGACCAAGCGCAAGGTCAAGCTCGAGATCCGCGAGATCCGCCAGCCCGAGCTGGACGCGTACCTCGTCGCCCTGAACATCGCCCAGCAGCTGACTCGCCGCGTCGCCTACAAGAAGGCGATGAAGCAGTCGATCCAGCGGTCGATGAAGGCCGGCGCCAAGGGCGTCCGGATCGCGCTCGCGGGCCGCCTCGGTGGCTCGGAGATGGGCCGCCGGGAGTGGGACCGCGAGGGTCGCATCCCGCTGGGCACGCTCCGCGCGGACATCAGCTACGGCCAGGTCCACGCGCACCCGACCTACGGGCGCATCGGCGTCAAGGTGTGGATCTACCGCGGCGAGATCCCGGTGGAGCACCGCCGCCGCGAGGCCGCGGCCGCCGCCACCGCCAGTGCCGCGGCCGGCGCCGCGCAGGGGGGCTGACGACATGCTGATGCCCCGGCGCGTCAAGCACCGCAAGGTCATGCGCGGCCGCATGTCGGGCATGGCCAAGGGTGGCCACACCGTCGCCTTCGGCGAGTACGGCCTGGCCACGACGGAGCCGGCGTGGATCACGGCCCGCCAGATCGAGGCTGCCCGGCGCGCGATGACCCGCTCGGTCAAGCGCGGCGGCAAGATCTGGATCCGGATCTTCCCCGACAAGCCCGCGACCAAGAAGCCTGCCGAGACCCGGATGGGCTCGGGCAAGGGCGCCCCGGACCACTGGGTCGCCGTCGTCCGCCCCGGCCGGATCCTGTTCGAGATGGCCGGCGTCGAGCGCGAGGCCGCCGTCGAGGCGATGCGCCTGGCGGCCCACAAGCTCCCGGTCGCGACCCGCGTCGTCGTCCGTGACACCGCGAAGGAGGTCACCGATGGAGATCGGTGAGATCCGCAAGCTCACGGATCGCGAGCTGGACGACCGGCTGAAGGAGGCCAAGCAGGACCTCTGGCAGGCCCGCTTCGCCCTCTCGACCCGGCAGCTCAAGGACTACAGCCAGATCCCGGCGACCCGCAAGCAGATCGCCCGGATCCTCACCGTGCAGCGCGAGCGCGCCACCGCGCCTCGCGGCGCGGAATAGGGGGTCGGGATGGCAACCGCAGGAGCAACGACCCCCGTGAAGGGACAGCGGAAGACCAAGGTCGGCCGCGTCGTGAGCGACAAGATGGACAAGACGATCGTCGTGTCCGTCGAGCGCCTGACGCGCCACCGCATCTACAAGCGCGTCATGCGGGCCACGACGAAGTTCGCGGCCCACGATGAGCGCAACGAGGCGAAGATCGGCGACACCGTCCTCATCGAGGAATCCCGCCCGCTCTCCGCGACCAAGCGCTGGCGCCTGGTGTCCGTCCTCTCCCGCGCGGGCGAGGAGCGGGCCGGCGAGGAGATCCCGGCCGAGGAGGCCGAGACGACCGAGGCGATCCACGCCGCCGCGCACCCGGGCCGGCAGGGCTCGGACGAGGCGGGCGAGGAGGCTGACGCGTGATCCAGGCGTCAACGCGGCTCCGCGTCGCCGACAACACCGGCGCCCGGACGATCGAGTGCATCCGGATCATGGGGCGCTCGCGCAAGACCGTCGCCGGCATCGGCGACGTGATCATCGCGAGCGTCAAGACCGCGATCCCGAACGCCCCGGTCAAGAAGGGTGACGTCGTGCGCGCGGTCATCGTCCGCACGTCGAAGGAGATCGGCCGCCCGGACGGCAGCTACATCCGCTTCGACGAGAACGCGGCCGTGCTCATCAACAACCAGGGCAACCCGCGCGGCACCCGGATCTTCGGGCCGGTCGCGCGCGAGCTCCGGGACCGCAACTACATGAAGATCGTCTCGCTCGCCCCGGAGGTGCTGTGATGACCGTCCGGTCCATCGAGCACCGGACCAAGGTGCCCGAGATCCGCAAGGGTGACACCGTGCTCGTGGTCGCCGGCCGTGACGCCGGCAAGCGCGGCAAGGTGGAGCGCGTCATCCGCCGCGACCGGTCGACGACCCCGGTGCGCTCCGGCTACCGCCGGACGTCGCTCAAGGGCGGCACGTACGTGGTGGTCGAGGGGCTCAACATCTCCCGCAAGCACACCAAGCCGCGCCAGCGCACGCAGGGCGGCCCGGGCTCGATGCCGACGGTGGATCCGGGCGGCATCCTCGATCACGCCATGCCGCTCCCCGTCGAGCGGGTGATGGTCGTGTGCAGCCACTGCGACCGCCCGACGCGCATCGCGCACCGGACGCTCGACAACGGCACCCGGGTCCGGGTCTGCAAGCACTGCGGCGAGCCCATCGAGGTGGAGTCGTGAGCGGCCAGCTGAAGGGGCGCTACGCGTCCGAGGTCGTGCCGGCGCTGCAGAAGCAGTTCTCGTACACGAACCCGATGCAGGTCCCGCGCGTCGACAAGATCGTCGTCAACATCGGCCTCGGCGAGGCCCTGCAGAACGCGAAGGCGGTCGACGCGGCCGTCGGCGACCTGCAGCTCATCACGGGCCAGAAGCCGGTCGTGACCCGCGCCAAGCGGTCGATCGCCCAGTTCCGCGTCCGGACCGGCAACCCGATCGGGGTCAAGGTCACGCTCCGCGGCGAGCGGATGTGGGACTTCCTCGAGCGGCTGACGCGGCTCGCGCTCCCGCGCATTCGCGACTTCCGCGGCGTGCCCGGCAAGTCGTTCGACGGCCGGGGCAACTACTCGCTCGGCCTCCGGGAGCAGCTTGCCTTCCCGGAGATCGACTACGACAAGGTGGACCGTCTCCGCGGGCTGGAGATCAGCATCGTGACGACGGCGAAGACCGACGAGGAGAGCAAGAAGCTTCTTGAGCTCCTCGGCATGCCCTTCGCCTCGTAGGCGCGGGGGAGGTACCGATGGCCAAGAAGTCCATGATCGCGAAGGCGAACCGGAAGCCCAAGCACGAGGTGCAGGGGTATCACCGCTGCTCCGTGTGCGGCCGTCCGCGTGCGTACATGCGCCGCTTCGCGCTCTGCCGCATCTGCTTCCGCGAGCGCGCGCTCGTCGGCGAGCTGCCCGGCGTCACGAAGTCGAGCTGGTAAGGAACATGAACGTCTCCGACCCGATCGCGGACATGCTCACGCGGGTCCGCAACGCATCCCGCGCGCGCCACACCGAGGTGATCGTGCCGGCCTCGCGCACCAAGCGCGAGATCGCGCGCATCCTCGTGGAGGAAGGCTTCATCGCCGACGTCCGCGAGGAGCGCAACGGCGTCGCCCCGGTGCTGCGCCTGCAGCTCAAGTATGTCGACGGCAAGGTGCCGGTCGTCTCGGGCCTCAAGCGGATCAGCAAGCCGGGCCTGCGCGTGTACGCGCGCAAGACCGACATCCCGCGGGTCCTCGGCGGCCTGGGCATCGTCATCGTCAGCACGTCCAGGGGGATCATGACCGGCAGCCAGGCCCGCCAGGCCGAGCTGGGCGGCGAGATCCTCGCGTACGTCTGGTAGCGCGATGTCCCGTATCGGCCGTCTCCCCATCACCGTCCCCGCCGGCGTCGACGTGACGCTCGACGGGCGGGTGATCACCGTGAAGGGCCCGAAGGGCTCCCTGACACGTCAGCTGCCGCCGCGGATGGCGCTGGAGCGCGAGGGCGACACCCTCACGATCGTCCGGCCCACCGAGACCAAGCTCGACAAGTCGCTGCACGGGCTCACCCGGACCCTCGTCAACAACATGGTGGTCGGCGTCACCACCGGCTACCGCAAGGGCCTCGAGATCGTCGGCGTCGGCTACCGCGCGCAGAAGGTTGGCGAGAAGCTCCAGCTCGCGCTGGGCTACAGCCACCCGATCGAGATCGACCCGCCGTCCGGCATCAGCTTCGAGCTCGAGACCCCGCTCCGGCTGTCCGTCGTGGGCATCGACAAGGAGCTCGTCGGGCAGGTCGCCGCGCGCGTCCGCGCCACGCGCAAGCCCGAGCCGTACAAGGGCAAGGGCGTCCGGTACGCCGGTGAGCGCGTCCGCCGCAAGGCGGGCAAGGCCGGCAAGATCGGCGGGAAGAAGTAACCCATGAAGAAGATCGCCGACAGCCGCACGGCCTCGCGCGTCAAGCGCCACGAGCGGATCCGCATCCGGCTCGCGGGCAGCGGCCCGCGCCCCCGCCTCGCGGTGTTCCGCAGCCTCTCGCACATCTACGCCCAGGTCATCGACGACACGAGCGGCACGACCATCGCGGCCGCCTCCTCGCTCGACTCCGGCCTCCGCGGTGCCACCGGGACGAAGACGGAAGACGCCAAGCGCGTCGGCCAGCTCGTCGCCGAGCGCGCCAAGGCGGCCGGCGTGGACAAGGTGGTGTTCGACCGCGCGGGCTTCAAGTACCACGGGCGGGTTCGCTCGCTCGCCGAGGCGGCCCGCGAGGCCGGCCTCGACTTCTAGAGGACTTGCCGGTGGCCCGCATCGACCCCAACAAGCTCGCGCTCGAGGAGCGCGTCGTCCAGATCAACCGCGTCGCCACGGGGCACAAGGGCGGCCGGCGCTTCAGCTTCTCGGCGGTCATCGGCGTCGGCGACGGCAACGGCCATGTCGGCGTCGGCCTGGGCAAGGCCGGCGACGTGCCGGAGTCCATCCGCAAGGGCGTCGAGGACGCCAAGAAGCACATCGTCCGCATCCCGATGATCGGGACGACGATCCCGCACGAGGTCCGGGAGGAGTACGCGGCCGCGAGGGTCATGCTCAAGCCGGCCTCGAAGGGGACCGGCGTCATCGCCGGCGGCGCGGTCCGCGCCGTCGTCGAGGCCGCGGGCATCCACGACATCCTGAGCAAGGTCCACGGCTCGACCAACCCGGTCAACGTGACCCGCGCGACGCTCAACGCGCTGCGCGGCCTGCGCTCGGTCGAGGAGCTCTCGCGCCAGCGCGGCGTCCAGCTGCGCCTCGTCGTCCCGGGCCAGCCGGCCGCGGCGCCGGGCGGGCAGGAGGTGGCCGATGCCCGGTAGCCTCCGTGTCACCCAGACCAAGAGCACGATCAGCCACATCGCCCGCAACCGCGCGACCATCCGCGCGCTCGGCCTGCACGGGATCGGCAGCACGTCGGTCCTGCCCGACAACCCGGCCGTCCGCGGCATGCTCCGCCAGGTCCGCTTCCTCGTGACCGTCGAGGAGCTGCCCGAGGGCGCCGAGGCGACCACCCCGGAGAAGTCCTGATGAAGATCCACGACCTGAAGCCCGCCGAGGGCTCGGTCACCAAGCGGACGCGCGTCGGCCGCGGCATCGCCGCGGGCAAGGGCAAGACCGCCGGCCGCGGGACGAAGGGCCAGCGCTCGCGCGCCGGTGCCTCGATCCCGGCGTGGTTCGAGGGCGGCCAGACGCCGCTCCACATCCGGATCCCGAAGCTGCGCGGCTTCCGCAACATCAACGACATCGAGTACGAGGTCGTGAACGTCGGCGCGATCAGCGCCGCGATCGAGGCCGGCAAGCTCGAGAGCGAGAAGAACTCGCCGGTGACGGTCAACGCCGACACGCTCAAGCAGGCCGGCCTCGTCCGTCGCGACCGGAAGCCGCTCAAGGTCCTCGGCCACGGCGAGGTCAGCGCGAAGCTGTTCGTCCTCGCCGACGCGTTCACGAAGAGCGCACGCGAGAAGATCGAGGCCGCGGGCGGCACCGCCCAGGTCATCGAGGTGCCCAGCACCCCGCTCGCCGCGCTGGGCGTCGACGCGCCCGACGCTCCGGCGGCCGCCGGGGAGCCGGCGTCGCCCGCCCCCGAGCCGGAGGCGACCGCGGCAGCCGAGCCTGTCGACGCCGGCCAGCCCGACGTTCCTGCGGAGGAGGCCCCGGCGGCCGACGCCGCCGACGACAACGGCTAGTCGCCCGTGTTCGAGGCCATCCTCAACGCCTTCCGTGCGCCGGATCTCCGGCGCCGGATCCTGTACGTCGCCGGCATCCTGCTGGTGTTCCGGCTGCTGGCCCACGTGCCGGTGCCGGGCGTCAACTCGGCCGCGCTGCAGGACTTCCTGAGCCAGAGCCCGATCTTCGGGCTGCTCGACCTGTTCTCGGGCGGCGGCCTGACGACGTTCTCGGTCGTGGCGCTGGGCGTGAACCCGTACATCAACGCGTCGATCATCATGCAGCTGATGACGGGCGTGGTGCCCTCCCTCCAGGCGCTCCAGCGCGAGGGCGAGTACGGCCGCCAGAAGATCAACCAGTACACCCGCTACCTGGCGGTGCCGATGGCCCTCCTCCAGGCGTACGGGTTCCTCGCCCTGCTGAGCGCGAACAACGTGCTCTCGACGCCGTTCGACCTGGGCAGCTGGGAGACGCTCACCCAGATCATCACGCTCACCGCGGGCTCGGTCACCCTCATGTGGCTGGGCGAGCTGATCACCGAGAAGGGGATCGGCAACGGCATCTCGTTCATCATCTTCGCGGGCATCGTCAGCCGCGCCCCGGGCGCGCTGACGGGGTTCGTCAGCAACCCGGACCTCGCCCGGCTCGTGCTGCTCGGGATCCTGGCGGTCCTCGCGGTGGCGGTGATCATCTACATCCAGGAGGGCCAGCGCCGGATCCCGATCCAGTACGCCTCGCGCGTGCGCGGCCGGCGGATGTACCAGGGCGGCCAGACGTTCCTGCCGCTGCGGGTCAACCAGGCGGGCGTCATCCCGATCATCTTCGCGGTGAGCATCCTGCTGTTCCCGAGCCAGATCGCGAGCTACTTCACGACCTCGCCAGGGCTGGTGGGTGACATCGCGAATGCCGTCGTGAAGTACCTGGGCCAGGGGTCCGCGCTGTATGTCGTCCTGTACTTCCTGCTGACGTTCGGCTTCACGTACTTCTACACCGCGTTCACGTTCAAGCCGGACGAGACGGCGGAGCAGCTGCGCAAGAACGGCGGCTTCATCCCGGGGATCCGCCCGGGCCGGCCGACCCAGGACTACCTCGCCCGCGTCGTCACCCGGATCACCGTCGCCGGCGCCCTGTTCCTCGGCGTCGTCGCCGCGCTGCCTCCGTTCATCGCGCTGATCCAGCCGCAGCTGCAGGGCATCGCCCTCGGCGGCACCGGGATCCTGATCGTGGTGTCGGTGGTCGTCGAGACGATGAAGCAGCTCGAGGCGCAGCTTCTGATCCGCCAGTACGAAGGGTTCATCAGGTGAGGTCCGCCCACCTGGCGGCCGATGCGGGCGTTGCCGGCTCCGGGCGGCCGCTCAGGCAGTCCTCGGGCCGATGGCTTGCCCGGGCGTCCTCTCGCCCGTCGGGGGATCCGCTCGCCGGCGCCTTCGTCTCGGACGCCATCCGGCCGGCCTGACGATGAAGGTGGTGATCCTTCTCGGCGCTCCGGGCGCGGGGAAGGGCACGCAGGCGCCGCTGCTCGCAAACCGGCTCGGGGTGCCGATCGTCGCGACCGGAGACCTGTTCCGGTCGGCCGTGCGTGACGGGACGCCGCTGGGCCTCGAGGCGCGTCGCTACATGGACGCCGGGCAGCTCGTGCCCGACGACATCACCGTGCGGCTGCTGCTCGACCGGCTCGGCCGCGCGGACGCCCACGGCGGCGTCGTCCTCGACGGCTTCCCACGCACCGCGGTGCAGGCCGCGGCGCTCGACGAGGCGCTCGCGGAGCGCGGGGAACGGGTCTCGGCTGCCGTGCTGATCGACGTCCCCGAGGACGAGGTGATGCGCCGCATGTCCGGCCGCTGGATCTGCCGCGCGGCGGGGCACCCGTACCACGCGGTGTTCAGCCCGCCGCACACGCCGGGCGTCTGCGACATCGACGGGTCGGAGCTGTACCAGCGCGCCGACGACGAGCCCGACACCGTGCGCGCCCGGATGGCGCAGCAGCTCGGGGCGCTGGCCGACGTCATCGCGCACTACCGCACGGCGGGCGTGCTGCTCTCGGTCGACGGGCTGCAGGGCATCGACGACGTCGCGGCGGCGATCGATGCCGCCCTGGTCGAGGCCGGGCTCGCGGACGCGGTCGAGTCGGAGGACGTCCGGTGATCACGCGCAAGTCGAAGGACGAGATCGCCAGGATGCGCTCAGCCGGCCGGATCGTGGCCGAGGTGCTCGCGCTGATGGAGGAGCACCTCGTCGCGGGGATCTCCACGGCCGAGCTCGACCGGATCGCGGAGCGGCACATCCGCGCCGCGGGCGCCGTCCCGTCGTTCCTCAACTACCTCGGCGGCCGCCGCTACGACCCTCGCGACCCGCACGCCTATCCCGCGTCGACGTGCATCTCGATCGACGACGAGATCGTCCATGGCATCCCGGGCGACCGCGAGGTGCGGGCCGGGCAGCTGGTGTCGATCGACGTCGGCGCGATCTACGACGGCTGGCACGGCGACGGCGCGCGGACGTTCATCTGCGGCGGCGAGGCGGCCGGTACGCCGGAGGCGGTGCAGCTCGTGCAGACGACCCGCCTGGCGCTGATGGCCGGGATCCAGGCCGCGCGCCCCGGCTGCCGCCTCAACGACATCTCCGCCGCGGTCGAGGACGTCGCGCGCAGCGGCCCGTACGGGATCATCCGCCAGTACGTGGGCCACGGCATCGGAACGTCGATGCACGAGGACCCGAACGTCCCGAACTACCGCACCGGTCGCCCGGGGCTCCAGCTCGAGCCGGGCCACTGCTTCGCGATCGAGCCGATGCTCACGCTCGGCGCGGAGGACACCGAGGTCCTCGACGACGGCTGGACGGTCGCGACCGCCGACGGCTCGCTCGCGGCCCACTTCGAGCACACGATCGCGGTGACGGATCATGGACCGGAGATCCTGACGCGTGTCTAGGACCGAGGACAAGGAAGCGCACGTGTCCGCGACCTGCCCACCGAAGGCCGAGCTGAAGCGCCCGCGTGCGCTCGGCCTGAGGGTCTCCGGAGATCCTCACCCGTGTCCAGTCGAGACGTCGGGTTGTCGGATCGTGCCCCGTTTGATATCCTCACCGTTCGTGTGTCGGCCCGGCGGGCCGGCACTCGTTGCTGAGTAGGACCAGGGAGCAAGGTTGGCGAAGAAGGACGCGATCGAAGTCGAAGGCACCGTCATCGAGCCACTGCCGAACACGATGTTCGCGGTCGAGCTCGAAAACGGTCATCGCGTCCTCGCGCACATCAGCGGCAAGCTCCGGATGAACTTCATCCGGATCCTGCCCGGGGACCGGGTCCGCGTCGAGCTGTCTCCGTACGACCTCACACGGGGTCGCATCACGTACCGACTGAAGTAATCGAGGAACCCGTGAAGGTCAGAGCGTCCGTCAAGACGCGTTGCGACAACTGCAAGATCATCCGGCGCCACGGCACCGTGATGGTGATCTGCGAGAACCCCAAGCACAAGCAGCGGCAGGGCTGACGCGATGGCACGAATTGCCGGTGTCGACATCCCGCGCGAGAAGCGCGTCGAGGTCGCCCTCACGTACATCTACGGGATCGGGCTCAGCTCGAGCCAGAAGCTCCTGAAGCAGACCAGCATCAATCCCGACACCCGCGTCCGGGACCTCACGGATGACCAGGTCAACCGGCTCCGCGAGGTCATCGACCGGACGTTCAAGGTCGAGGGCGACCTCCGTCGCGAGGTGGCGCTGAACATCAAGCGCCTCATCGAGATCGGGTCGTACCGCGGGCTTCGGCACCGCCGCAACCTGCCGGTGCGCGGGCAGCGGACCAAGACCAACGCCCGTCAGCGCCGCGGACCGAAGAAGACGGTCGGCGCCCGCAAGAAGAAGTGACGAGGAACCGTTAGCGCATGGCCGACCGCAAGCGCGCCGTCAAGCAGCGGCGTCGGGAACGGAAGAACGTTCCCCAGGGGCACGTCCACATCCAGGCGTCCTTCAACAACACGATCGTGACGATCACGGACCTCACGGGGAACGTCATCTCGTGGGGCTCCGCCGGCATCGCCGGGTTCAAGGGCTCCCGGAAGAGCACGCCCTATGCCGCCGCGCTCGCCGCCGACGGCGCCGCTCGCCGCGCGATGGAGCACGGCATGCGCCAGGTCGAGGTCTACGTGAAGGGGCCCGGGGCGGGCCGCGAGCAGGCCATTCGCTCCCTGCAGGCCGCCGGCCTGGAGGTCAGCGCGATCACGGACGTCACGCCCATCCCGCACAACGGCTGCCGCCCGCCCAAGCGGCGCCGCGTCTGAGACCCGAGAGACCATGGCTCGCTATACCGATCCCGTCTGCCGCCTCTGTCGCCGGGAGGGCATGAAGCTCTACCTGAAGGGCAGCCGCTGCTACAGCAAGAAGTGCTCGTTCGAGCGGCGCCCGACGCCGCCCGGCCAGCATGGTGTCCGCCGCCGCAAGGTCGGCGACTACGGCCTCCAGCTGCGCGAGAAGCAGAAGGTCCGCCGCGTGTACGGCGTCCTCGAGAAGCAGTTCCGCAACTACTTCATCGAGGCGACCCGCCACTCGGGCGTGACCGGCGAGGCGCTCCTGCGCCAGCTCGAGCTGCGACTCGACAACGTCGTGTTCCGGCTCGGCTTCGCGCCCTCCCGGGCGGCGGCGCGCCAGATCGTGGCGCACGGCCACTTCGAGGTCAACGGCACCGCCACCAACATCCCCTCGTACTCGCTCAAGGTGGGCGACCGCATCGCGGTCCGCATCTCGCATCACGAGCGCGAGCTGTTCAAGACGGTGAAGGAGACCCTTCGCCAGCACCAGGCGCCAGAGTGGCTGAGCCTCGATGCCGGCAACATGGCCGGCTCCGTGATCGCCCTCCCGCGCCGCGACCAGATGCCGCTCGACTTCAACGAGCAGCTCGTGGTCGAGTACTACTCGAGGTAGTCGCCCTCCATGATCGAACTCGAGACCCCGCAGATCGAGCCCGTCGCGGAAGCCGGTACGTACGCCAAGTACGAGGCCGGGCCGCTGCAGGCAGGCTACGGCGTCACCCTTGGCAACGCCCTCCGCCGCGTGCTGCTCTCGTCCCTCGAGGGCGCGGCCGTGACGTCGATCCAGATCCGTGACGTCTACCAGGAGTTCTCGACGATCCCCGGCGTCAAGGAAGACGTCACGCAGATCGTCCTGAACGTCAAGAAGCTCCGGCTCAAGAGCTTCGCGTCGCACCCGGTCCAGCTCCGGCTGATCAAGAGCGGCGCCGGCCCGGTCATCGCCGCGGACATCGCCGAGTCGGCGGACGTCGAGATCGTCAATCCCGAGCTCGTGCTCATGACGATCGACTCCGACGACGTCACCATCGAGATGGACCTGACCGTCGAGCGCGGCATCGGCTACCTCGCGGCCGAGCGCTCGGAGGCGCTGCCGATCGGCGTCATCGCGGTCGACGCGATCTTCACGCCGGTGCGCAAGGTCAACTACTGGGTCGAGGGCATGCGCGTCGGCCAGGTGACGACGTTCGACAAGCTCACGATCGAGATCGAGACGGACGGCACCGTCACCCCCGAGGAGGCGCTCTCCCGGTCGGCGGACATGCTGGTCCACCAGTTCCAGCCGTTCGTGACCGTCGGCGTCCAGGCTGCCGCGCCCGACCGCGCCGCCGCCGGCGTCCCCCAGCTCCCGCCGAACATGCTCGACATGCCGATCGAGGAGCTGGACCTGCCGATGCGGGCCTACAACTCGCTCAAGCGCAACAACATCGTCAAGGTCGGCCAGCTGCTCCAGCTGAAGGACGACGACCTGCTGCGCATGCGGAACTTCGGCAAGAAGTCGCTCGACGAGATGAAGGAGCGCCTGCGCATGCGCGGCTTCATCCTGCCCGAGACCGAGTCGGACGGGGAGTACGCCGACGACGACGTCGACGGCGCCTTCGACGACGACGGCGACGAGGAGGCCTGAGCCGTGGCCCATCGCGTCGACGGCCGGAAGCTCTCGCGCAAGCGCGGGCCCCGCCTCGCCCTCTATCGCAACCTGATCGTCTCGGTCCTGCGCTACGAGCGCGTCCAGACGACCGAGGCCAAGGCCAAGGAGATCCGCGGCCAGGTCGAGCAGATCATCACGCTCGCCAAGCGCGGTGATCTCGCGGCTCGAAGGGCGGTCGTGTCGGAGCTTCCGAACGAGCCGCTCGTGATCGCCAAGCTGTTCGACGTCATCGCCCCGAAGTACGCCGACCGCACGTCCGGGTTCACCCGGCTCGTGCATATCGGCCAGCGCAAGGGCGACGCCGCCGAGATCGTCCAGATCGAACTGGTCTGACGCTGAACTGAGTCTCTGACTCGCCCGGCCGCCGGATTGAGCGCTAGGCGGACCCGAGCACCGGAGCGAGCGCACTCGGATGTGCGTGAGCGAGGAGCGCAGGGTCCAACGACGCGATCGGCCGGCAGACGGGCGACCGAAGAGGAGGGCCGAGAGGTTCGCCCGACGCGCTATCGCGCGACGGTTGAATACGACGGAACGGACTACGCGGGCTTTCAGCTCCAGGGCAACGCCCGCACGGTCCAGGGAGAGCTCGAGGCCGCGCTGACCCGCCTCAACCGAGGCGAGCGGGTCGTGGTCGACGGGGCAGGACGCACGGATGCCGGGGTCCACGCCAGCGGCCAGGTGATCGCCTTCACCTACGCGGGCGAGGTCGCCGGTAGCCGGCTCCAGCGGGCGGTCAACGCCCTGCTCCCGCGGGATGTCGCGATCCGCGACCTCCGGCGGGCACCCGACGGGTTCCACCCGCGCTATGCGGCGCGGTACCGGGAGTACCGCTACACCGTCTGGAACGGGCCGCGAAGCCCGCTCCGCGAGCGACACGCGCTCGGGGTGCGGGACCCGCTGGACATCGCCGCCATGGCGAGCGCCGCGTCGGTCTTCGAGGGCCGGCACGACTTCTCGGCCTTCAGCGGCGCGACGGACCGGTCGACGGTCCGGACCGTGAACGCGGTCCGGGTCCGGCGGGAGGGCCGCCTCGTGACGATCGACGTCACGGCGGAATCCTTCCTTCGCGGACAGGTCCGGCGGATGGTCGCCGGCCTCCTGGAGGTCGGGCACAACCGAATCGATGCAGCGGCCCTCGGCGCGGCGCTCGCCGCGCCGGAGCCGGCCCTCAACGGGGCAGCGGCACCGGCCAAGGGGCTCTGCCTCCGGCGCGTCGTCCTGGGACGGCGGCCGCGGGACGACAAGGAAGACGAGGAATGAACGCGAAGACCTATACGCCTCGGGAGAGCGAGATCGAGCGACGCTGGTACGTCGTGGACGCGACGGACGAGACGCTCGGCCGCCTTGCGACGCGCATCGCGCGCGTCCTCGAGGGCAAGCACAAGCCCACGTACGCCCCGCACATCGACACCGGCGATCACGTGATCGTGCTGAACGCCGCCCGGATCACCGTGTCTCGCGACAAGCTCACCTCGAAGGTCTACGCGCGGCACAGCGGCTACCCGCAGGGCTTCAAGGAGGAGACGCTCGGTCACCTCCTCGCCCGCCGGCCGGAGGAGGTCATCCGCCGCGCCGTCAAGGGCATGCTGCCCCACAACCGCCTCGGAACCCAGCAGCTTCGGAAGCTCAAGGTCTATGCGGGTGGCGACCACCCGCACCAGGCCCAGAAGCCCGAGCCGCTCGCGTAAGGAGCCCCGATGTCGACGCCTGCGTTCTACTGGGGCACCGGCCGCCGCAAGACGGCGGTGGCCCGCGTCCGCCTCATCCCCGGCGAGGGGCAGATGGTCGTGAACGGCCGCACCCCCGAAGAGCACTTCGGCGGGATCCTGCCCGAGGCCGAGCTGTTCCTGCCGTTCCGCGTGACCGGGACCGAGGGCCGCTACAACGCGATGATCAAGGTCGAGGGTGGCGGGACGACCGGCCAGGCCGGCGCGATCCGCCACGGGATCGCCCGTGCGCTGCTGCAGGTAGACCCCGACGCGAACCGGCTGCCGCTCCGCCAGGCGGGCCTGCTGACGCGGGACCCGCGGATGAAGGAGCGGAAGAAGTACGGGTTGAAGCGAGCCCGCAAGGCCCCCCAGTACACCAAGCGCTAGCCGTCGCACGAGCGGCCGCCGAGGGCGTTGCCGCCTGTGCTGCTCGCTCACGCACGTCCGAGTGCGCTCGCTCCGCTGCTCGGCGTCGCCTTCTCGGCGGCGCGCCGTGCGCCGGCTAGGCTTCGTGCGCTGCACAGGTCGGGGTCGCCAGCGACGTCCATCCCTCATCAGTCCACCCGCGTCGTCTGGCGCGGGTGGCTCGGTTTCTGCGAGGATGCCGCGATGGGCGACGGAGCGGTGAGGCGGTAGTGGCCGGGGAGGGCGTGTACGAGCGGTACAAGGACGCGCTCAAGCGCGGCCATGTGGCCGCGTTGCGGGGGCGGCTCGACGAGGCGCTCGACGCGTATGCCGAGGCATCGCGGATCGCGCCCGAGCGCGCGACGCCGCATACGGCCGCCGGCACGGCGCTGCTGCGGCGGCGGCGGCCGAGCGATGCGCTCGCGTACTACCAGGCCGCCTCGCGCCTCGCGCCGCGGGATGAGGCGGCGCTGCTGGGCCAGGCGCAGGCGCTCGTCGCGCTCGACCGGAAGGCCGAGGCCGCGGACGCGTACGACTCGCTCGCGCAGCTTCGCGCGGCGAGCGGGAAGCTCGCCGACGCCGTCGACGCGGCGCGCCGCGCGCTCGAGCTCGCCGAGGGGCGGGAGCGCCGCCGGACGCTCGAGCGGCTGATCAGCCGGCTGCGCGCGACGCGCGCCGACGAACCCGCGCGGCGCGCGCTGGAGAAGGCGCTCCGGGTCCTCGAAGGGCGCGCCGCGACGCCCCGGCCGCCGGCCATCGACCCCGACGTCCTCGCGGCGGCCATCGCCGCCGCGGACGCGGCCGCCGAGCGCGACGAGCGGGCGGCCCTGGCCGCCGCGGGCGAGGCCGTCGACGACGACGCGGTGCTCCTGCTCGACCCGGGCCTCGAGGCCGCCCTCGCGGTCCCGGACGACGAGCCCGACGCGGAGGCGGTGGCCGGGGGGCCGTCCCTGGCCGTCCCCGGGGTCCCCGCGGCCCTCGATCGTGACCTGCCGCCCGGCATGGACCTCGGGCAGCTCGCCAGGCTCGCAGAGGAGGCCGTGGACGCGGGCGACCCGCAGCCGGCCGTCGAGCGCCTCCTCGACCTCGCGGCGGCGAACCGCCTCTACGGGTCGCAGGACGCGGCGATCGACGCGTGCTACCAGGGCCTCTCGTTCGCACCCGACGACGTCGGCCTTCACCTGGCCCTCGTCCAGCTCTACGACGAGCACGGCTGGGGAGCGCTCGCGAGCGAGAAGCTGGGCCTGCTGGACCGCCTCGTGACGCTCGACGAGGATGCGTCGTCGCGGGCCCGCGTGGAGGCAGCGAGGGCGGCCCGGAGCTGATCGGCGACCCCGCCGGAGCGGGGGAACGCGCGGAACCCGATGGTAGACTCGCCCGACGATGCTCCCGTTCATCGAGTCGCTCGTCCGGCAGATCACGCTGACGACCGTGCTCGACATCGGGATCACGGCGCTGTTCATCTACTGGCTGTTCAGCCTGATCCGCGGGACCCGCGCCGTCACCCTCGTCATCGGGGTCTCGATCCTGCTCGGCATCTATGCGCTCGCGCAGTTCCTGGGGCTGCGGCTGTTCACGCAGCTGCTCCAGGCGGGCGCGGTCGTCGGGCTGTTCGCGCTCGTCGTCGTGTTCCAGCCCGAGCTGCGTCGAGCGCTCGAGCGGATCGGACGCGTCGGCGCCGTCGGCCGGATCTTCGCGCCGGCGGCGCAGCGCCAGATCGAGCACGTCGCCCACGAGGTGTCCAAGGCGGCCGGCATGCTGTCGCGCGAGGGCCACGGGGCCCTGATGGTCCTCGAACGCGAGACGGGCCTCGAGGAGATCGCCGAGACGGGCGTGATGGTCCACGCCGATCTGTCCCACGAGCTGCTGTGCACGATCTTCATGCCCCGCGCGGCGCTGCACGACGGCGCGGTGCTGGTGCGCGGCGACCAGGTGCTCGCCGCCGGTGCCCTCCTGCCGCTCACCGAGATGACGCTTTCCGAGCGGTTCGGGACCCGGCATCGCGCGGCCCTCGGGATCACCGAGGACACGGACGCCGTCGCCGTGGTCGTGTCCGAGGAGAGCGGCCAGATGAGCGTCGTCGAGCGCGCGCGGATCGTGCGCGTCCCGAACGAGAGCCAGCTGGAGCGCGCGCTGGTCGCGTTGCTCGAGGCGCCGTCCGTGCCCGGCGCGCTCGGGCGCGGCGGCCGCGGTCGCGGCGGCGGGACGTCGCGCGGGCGGCTCCGGATCGCGCGCCGGACGCCGCGAACCGACGGCGCGCTGCCGCCGGCGGTGCCCGCCGGCGTCCCGGCGGAGCGGAAGGACGAGGAGGGCGGCGCCGCGGCCGCCGTGCCCAACACGTGAACGCCGGGCGCGCCGCGCGGCGCGTCGCCGGGGTGATCGTCCACAACTGGCCGCTCAAGCTCGGAGCGATCGCGCTCGCCACCCTCCTGTACGCGGGCTTCGTCGCGTCCCAGGACAGCAACGTCTACCCCGGTCCGGTACCGGTCACGCCCATCAACCAGCCGCCGGACACGGTGCTCGTCAATCAGCTGAAGGACATCGAGCAGATCCAGTACATCGCGCCGGCGGACCTCGGCCGGCTGCGCGCCGAGGACTTCCGCGCGACGGTCGACCTGTCCGGCGTCCGGCCCGACGGAAACCCCGTCAGCGTGCGCGTCGACGTCCGGCCGGTCGACGCACGCGTCACGATCCTCGCGGTGCGGCCGCCATCGATCCCGGTCACCCTCGACCAGAAGGTCACCAAGGCGGTCCAGGTCACGGTGATCCAGTCGACGCCGCCCGACGGGCTCCAGGTCGGGACGACCGTCGTGACGCCGTCGAACGTCGAGGTGAGCGGCCCGTCGACGTCCGTCAACCAGGTGGTCGAGGCCCGGGTCAGCGTCACGATCGACGCGAGCGCGGTCAACGTCGACCGCGACGTCGCGCCCGAGCCGGTGGACGACGGCGGCCAGACGGTGACGGGCGTCGAGATCCAGCCGACGACCGTCCACGTCAAGATCCCCGTCTACCAGAACCTCCAGAACAAGACGGTGCCCGTGAACCCGATCGTGACCGGGACGCCGGCCGCCGGGTTCCGGGTCGACCGGGTGGCGGTCGACCCGCTGGTCGTGTCCGTCGAGGGCGACCAGGACCAGCTCACCGGGCTCCAGACCGCCGACACCGCGCCCGTCTCGGTCTCGGGGGCGACCCGCGACCTCACGAGCGACGTCGCGTACGCGCTGCCGACGGGAATCTCCGTGGTGGGCTCGCCTGGAACGGCCCACGTCACCGTGCGGATCGTCGCGGTCACCGAGACGCGGACGTACACGGCGGGCATCCGGCTCGACGGCCGCAAGGCCGGCTTCGACTACCAGGTGTCGGACCGGACCGTGCTCCTGACGCTGTTCGGGTCCACGGCGGACCTCGACCGGCTCGAGAGCTCGCCGATCGTCATCGCCCTGAACGTCGAGTCGCTCGCGCCCGGGAGTCACCAGGTGCCCGTCGTGCCCGGCGTCCCGTCGTCCGTGTCGGTCGCGGCCATCTCGCCCGAGCAGGTCACGGTCACCGTAGCGGCGCCGCCGAGCGCGTCGCCGGCCTCCGAGCCCTCCGCCGGGGACGGCGCGACGCCGGCGCCGACCGCCGCGCCCTGACCGCCGGACCCACCACGGCCGCAGCGAACGAGGACCCTGCATGACCCGACTGTTCGGCACCGACGGCATCCGCGGCGTCGCCAATGTCGACCTCCGGCCGTCCCTGGCGTTCTCGCTGGGACGGGCCACGGCCCACCAGGTCGGTGGGTCGGGCCGCTCGATCGTGCTCGGGCAGGACACGCGGCGGTCGGGCGACATGTTCGTCGCTGCGATCACCGCCGGCGCGACGAGCATGGGGACGGATGTCCACGCCGTCGGCGTCGTCCCGACGCCGGCGCTCGCGTTCCTCGCCGGGTCGGGCGAGTTCGGCGCCGGCATCATGGTCTCGGCGTCGCACAACCCCGCCGACGACAACGGGCTCAAGGTCCTCGACCCGTCGGGGCTCAAGCTGGACGACGACCTCGAGGACGAGCTCGAGGCGCTGATCCTGCGGGCCGACGAGCTGCCCGGCGCGCCGCCGTCCGCGATCGGCGTGGCACGCCACGCGCGCGAGCTGCTCGAGCGGTACGTCGCGAACCGGAGCGCGCTCGCGGAAACGGTGCCCGGGGCCGGGCTTCACGTCGTGCTCGACACGGCGGACGGCGCCGCGTACCGGGTCGCGCCCCGGATCCTCGAGGCGACCGGCGCCCGGGTGACGGTGCTCCACGACCAACCCGACGGCGACAACATCAACCGGGACTGCGGGGCCACGCACCCCGAGAGCCTGATGGCGGCCGTCCGCGAGCTCGGTGCGGACGTCGGGTTCGCGCTCGACGGCGACGCGGATCGCTGCGTCGCGGTGGACGCCGGCGGCCAGCTCGTCGACGGCGACCAGGTGCTCGGGATCCTCGCCCTCGAGCGGCTCGGCCGCGGCGCGCTCGACCACGGCAGCCTCGTCGTGTCGGTCCTCTCGAACGGGGGCCTGCAGCACGCGGTCGAGGCGGCCGGCGGGCGGCTCGTGCGGACCCCGGTCGGCGACAAGCACATCCTCGCCGCGATGCTCGTGTCGGGCGCCGGGCTCGGGGGCGAGAAGAGCGGCCACGTGATCGTCCGCGAGCACGCCACGACCGGCGACGGCATCGTGACCGCGCTCGAGCTGCTGCGGGTGATGCGCGCCGCCGGCACGGGGCTCGACGACCTCGCCCGCGCGATCCCGCTGCTCCCCCAGCAGCAGCGGGCGATCCGCGTGCGCCACCGCGACCAGTGGGAGAACGACGATCGCCTCCTCGCCGCGATCGCCGACGCCGAGCGGCGCCTCGCGCCGGACGGCCGGATCCTCGTCCGGCCCTCGGGGACGGAGCCGGTCCTGCGCGTGATGGTCGAAGGCCGCGATGCGGCCGTCGTGGCCGAGCTGGCCGACGCGATCGCGAGCCTCGCGGGGGACCGCCTACACTAGCCCCCCATGTGCGGCATCGTCGGCTACACGGGCCCCCGCGAGGCCGGCCCGATCCTCATCGAGGGGCTGCGCCGCCTCGAGTACCGGGGCTACGACTCCGCTGGGATCGCGCTGGTGGACGAGCAGGGCGAGCTGTTCGTCGACAAGAAGGCCGGCAAGCTCTCGAACCTCCAGACGGCGATCGCGGACCGGACGCCGCACGCGACGCTCGGCCTCGCGCACACGCGCTGGGCGACCCATGGCCGGCCCAACGACCTCAACGCGCATCCCCACCAGGACTGCACCGGCGACATCACCGTCATCCACAACGGGATCATCGAGAACTTCCGCGAGCTCCGCGAGGGCCTGGAGCAGCGCGGGCACACGCTGGCGTCCGAGACCGACACCGAGGCGATCGCGCACCTCGTCGAGGAGGCGTACGCGGGCGACCTCGCGGATGCCGTGCGAGCCGCGCTGCGCCGCCTCGAGGGGGCGTACGCACTGGTCGTGATGCACAAGGGCGAGGTCAGCCGGCTCGTCGGCGCCCGCCAGAACGTCCCGCTCGTCGTCGGGCTCAACGGCGAGGAGAGCTTCATCGCGAGCGACGTCGCGGCCATCCTCGCGCACACCGACCGCGTGGTGTTCCTCGAGGACGGCGACGTCGCGGACGTCCGCCCGACCGGCGTCGTGATCACGGACCTCGACGGCCGGCGGCAGGAGCGGCCGGTCACGGTCATCGACTGGACGCCCGAGGCGGCCGAGAAGGGCGGCTACGAGCACTTCATGCTCAAGGAGATCCACGAGCAGCCCGAGGCGCTGCGCCAGTCGCTGGCCGGCCGGGTGACGCCCTCGGGCACGATCCAGGCGCCCGAGGTGGACGCGCTCGCGGACGCGTTCCGGCGGGTCACCCGCGTCGAGCTCGTCGCCTGCGGGACCGCGTCGTACGCCGCGCTCGTCGGCGCGGCCGCGATCCAGGACTGGACCGGGCTGCCGGCACGGGTCACGGTGGGGTCGGAGTTCCGCTACGCGCCGCCGCCGCTCGACGCCGATGCGCTGGTGATCGCCGTGACCCAGTCGGGCGAGACCGCGGACACGATCGCCCCGACCCGCTGGGCACGCGAGCAGGGCTGCCCGATCGTCGCCGTGACGAACACCGTGGGGTCGGCGATCACCCGCGAGGCCGACGCGGTGCTGTTCCTGCAGGCCGGCCCCGAGATCGCGGTGGCGGCGTCGAAGACGTTCGTGACCCAGGTGACGACGCTGGTCGTCCTCGCCGCGGCGATCGCGAAGGCGCGTGGCGCGATGGGCGCGGAGCAGGAGCTCGAGCTCGGGCACGCGCTCCGGTCGCTGCCCGAGGCGGCGGCACGGGCGCTCGAGGGGGCGTCGGGTGTGGCGTCGCTCGCACGGCGCTACGTGAACTCGCGCGGCTTCATGTTCATCGGCCGCGGGTACGGGCTGCCGGCCGCGCTCGAGGGCGCGCTCAAGCTCAAGGAGGTCAGCTACATCCACGCGGAGGGCTACGCGGCGGGCGAGCTCAAGCACGGCCCCATCTCGCTGCTCGACGCCGAGTGCCCGCTGGTCGCGGTCGCGACCCGGTCGCGGATCTACGACAAGCTGATCAGCAACGTGATGGAGGGCCGGGCGCGTGACGCGCGGGTGATCGCCGTCGCGACGGAGGGCGACGACGCGATCCGCGAGCTCGCGGACGACGTCGTCTGGGTTCCCGCGACGCACGATGCGCTGTCGCCGGTGCTCGCGGTCATCCCGCTCCAGCTGTTCGCGTACCACACCGCGGTCGCGCGCGGCACGGACGTCGACCAGCCCCGAAACCTCGCGAAGTCGGTGACGGTCGAGTAGCGGTGGACGCGTCCGCGGGCAGCGTCCCGCCCGGCATCACGGAGCTCGGCGTCGACATCGTGAAGGTCGACCGCATCGCCGCGGCGATCGAGCGGTTCGGCACACGCTTCGCGAACCGCGTCCTCACCGAGCGCGAGCAGCGCTACGTGCGCCAGCGCCCGGAGACGTTCGCGGGCCGCTGGGCGGCCAAGGAGGCGGTGTCCAAGGTTCTCGGCCTCGGCGTCCGCGGGGTCGGCTGGAAGGACATCGAGGTCGAGCGCCTGCCGACCGGCCAGCCGTCGATCGTGCTCCACGGCCGCGCCGCGGGCCGCGCGGCGCAGCTGGGCATGGACCGGGTCGCCGTCTCGATCACGCACGAGGCCGAGTACGCGGTGGCGGTCGCGTTCGGAGTGCGGACGGCGGGCGGCCGCTACGTGTTCCCGCTCGACATCGAGGACCGGTTGGACGACCAGGAGCGCCGGCTCATGGCGCGGTTCGAGCGGCTCCGCGCGCTTCGCGCGGCCACGGCCGAGCTCGAGGCCAGCGCTGTCGGCGCCGCGGGCGATGCGCCCCCGGACGCCTCGGGCGGCGATCGTGGCTGACCGGCGGCCCGTGGGCTTCGGGCGACGCGAGGGCGACCCGACGGCGCCACCGCCGGTCGCGCAGGCGCCCGCGGGGTCCGTGCGCCTGGACGACGACGCCATGGCGAAGCTCGTCCCCGAGCGCGCCGCTCGCGGCCACAAGGGCACCTTCGGCAAGCTGCTGGTGATCGCGGGCTCGCTCGACTACGCGGGCGCGGGGCTGCTCGTGTGCCGGGCCGCCGGTCGCGCAGGCGCCGGCCTGGTGACCCTTGCCGTCCCCGAGTCGCTGCAGCCGCTGTTCGCCGCGAAGGTGGTCGAGGCGACGACGCTCGCGCTGCCGGAGGACGACGTCGAGGAGGTCGACCCGGAGCCCGCGCTCGCCGCGGTGCTCGACCACGAGCACGACGCGCTGGTCATCGGGCCCGGGCTCCGGCCGTCCCTCGCGCTCGCCGACCTGCTGCGGCTGATCCTCACGGCACCGGAGGAGAGCGGCGCGCCGCCGGCCGTGCTCGACGCCGAGGCGCTGCGGACGCTCGCCAGCGCCGATGGCTGGTGGCACCGGGTGACGCGCCCGTGCGTGCTGACCCCGCACTCGGGCGAGTTCGCGCGGCTCCGTGCGGGGAGCGGCCACGACCCCGCCGAGGACGGCGACCTCAACGGCGACGACGAGGCGCGGGTGAAGGCCGCCGTCGCGGCGGCGACGGAGTGGCGCCAGGTCGTGGTGCTCAAGGGCGCGAACACGATCATCGCCGGCCCCGACGGGTCGGCCGCGCTGGCGCCGTTCGAGAACCCGGCGATGGCGTCCGGCGGCACGGGCGACGTGCTGGCCGGGACGATCGGTGCGCTGCTCGCCCAGGGCCTCGCGCCGTACGACGCGGCGCGGCTCGGCGTCTACCTCCACGGGCTCGCGGGCGAGGCGGTTCGCGAGCGCATCGGCGACGCCGGGCTGCTCGCGAGCGACCTCCCGGACGCCCTGCCGATCGGCCGCCGGCGCCTGGCCAAGATCGCGGAGCGCACCAGGGCGGGTCGCCGGTTCGGGTTCGCGGCACGGGACGACGAGCCGCCGCGGACCGCTGGCGGCGACGGGAACCCCGCCACGGACGGCGGCGCCGCCACGGCCGGAGCCGCGTCCTGAGCGGCGCCGGCGCGGGCCGGCCGGAACCGATCGAGGCGCGCCTGGCCCGAGCGGGGCTGCCGCCGCTGCTGCGGTCGGCGTGGCTGGAGATCGACCTCGACGCGCTCGTCGCGAACCTGGCGGCGCTGCGCGAGGCCGCCGGGCCCGGCGTGCGCGTCGAGCCCGTGGTCAAGGCGGACGCATACGGCCACGGCGCGGTCGAGGTCGCGCGAGCCCTCGAGGCCGCGGGCGCCGACGGGCTGTCCGTCGCGACGCTGGACGAGGCCGTCGAGCTGCGGGACGCCGGGGTCGGGCTCCCGGTCCTCGTGCTGTATCCGGTGCCGGCGGCCGCCGTGGACGTCGCGCGGGACCGCTCGATCGCCGTGACGCTCGGCGCGGGCGAGCCGTCGGCGTCGGTCCTCGGGGCGGCCGAGCGCGGGGCGGGACGCGGGACGCGGCCGCTCGAGGTCCACCTCGAGGTCGACACCGGCCTCGGCCGCGGCGGCGTGGCGCCCGACGATGCCGCCGGGACGATCGAACGGATCCTCGCGACGCCGGGCGTCCGCCTCGCCGGCGTGTGGACGCACCTCGCGGCCGCGGAGCGGACCGACAGCGTTCGCGCCCAGGACGCGACGTTCCGCGACGCGCTCGCGCCGCTCGGCGAGGCCGTCGTCTGGGGCGGGGACGCCGGCGCGATCCGCCGTCACTTCGCGGGCAGCGGCGGGATCCTCGGCGAGGGCGCGTCGCGCTGGGAGGCCGTCCGCCCCGGGTTGAGCCTGTACGGCCTCATCCCCGCGGGCGTCGTCGCGGGGCCGGGCCGCGAGGGCGCCATGGGCCGGATCCGCCCGGTCCTCAGCCTGCGGGCGCGGCCCGTCCGGGTCATGGAGCTCCCCGCGGGCCACGGCGTGAGCTACGGTCCCTCGTTCGTCACGAGCCGTCCATCCCGGATCGCCACCCTTCCGGTGGGCTACGGTGACGGCTGGCACCGCTTCCTGTCCGACCGGTCGGCGGCGCTGGTGCGCGGGGTGCGCGTGCCGCTGGTCGGTCGCGTCGCGATGGACGCCGTGATGGCGGACGTGACGCTCGTGCCCGGCGACCCCGTCACGGCCGACGACGAGTTCGTGCTGATCGGCGCGCAGGGCGACGAGCGGATCACCGCCGACGAGCTCGCCGGGATCGGCCGGACGATCAGCCACGAGGTGGTCACCGCGATGTCCCGGCGGCTGGCCCGGGTGTACGATGCCGCGGGTTCTGCGGTCGCGATGCGGACACTCACCCGGCGGGAGACCTGAATGGCACGCATCGAGCTCTGGAACGGCGACATCTGCGACCTCGAGGTCGACGCGATCGTGAGCCCGGCGGCCACCTCCCTGTGGATGTCGACGGGCATCGCCGGCGAGATCAAGCGTGCGGGCGGCGACGCGGTCGAGTTCGCGGCGCTGCGCCAGGCCCCCGTCGCCCTCGGCGACGCGATCGTGACCCCGGCCGGGAACCTTGCCGCGCGGGTGGTGATCCACGCCGTGTCCCTCGAGCGCGACCGGCGCACGAACGGCCCGGCGATCGAGCAAGCCGCCCGCAACGCGATGGCGCGCGCCCGCGAGCTCAACCTGGGCAGCATCGCGTTTCCGGCGCTGGGCACCGGCATCGGCGGGTTTCCGCTCGACGACGCCGCGCGGATCGCGGTCACCGCGGTGCGCGACGAGCTGCCGGCATCGCCCTCGATCGAGCACGTCATCTTCGCCCTCCGCGGCGCCGCGGCGTACGAGGCATTCGCGCGGGCGCTCTCGGACGGCGAGCCAGCGCCGTCGCGGCCGGTCCTCCAGGCCGACGCGTGGCAGTCGGTGGGTCCGGGCCGCCCGGCGGGCGTCACGGCCGACGCGGACGCGCCCCGCGGCCACACGGCCGACACGGACCGCGCCGGCCGCCCCACGGACGAGCCGGGCCGGTGAGCCTGCCCTTCGAGCCGCTGGACCAGCGCCGGGAGGCCCTCGTCGAGGCGGTCGCGCGGGAGATCCGGCTGCGCGGCCTCACGGGCCCGGCCGTCCACTTCCTGGAGGCCAGCCGTCCGTATCGCCCGCTCGGCGCGCCGGCCATGCTGTTCTTCGACCCGGTGCTCCGCGAGGTGTTCGGTGGCGAGTCGCCGTCCGCGACCGAGCTGATGCGCGACGAGGCCGGGATCGAGGCGCTGATCGACCGCCTCGAGGAGCTGGACGAGGTCGACGGCTGGGACGCGTGACCGAGCCGGCGACCGAAGTCCGTCCCACCTCCGAGGGCGCGTTCCTCGCGATCGATCACGGCACCGCGACCGTCGCGGTCGCGCTCGTCGGCAGGGTCGCCGGCGCGTGGCGGCTGCTCGGCGCCGCCCAGGCGCCCGCGGGCGTCGACGAGTCCAGCGTCGCCGAGCGGCTGCGGGGCCGGCTCGCGGATGCGGACCCCGAGCTCGCGGCCGCCGCCGGACTGGCGGACCCGGGGTCGACGGCGGATCTCGCGCGCCTCCGGTGCACCACCGAACGGCCGCCCGAGATCGCGGTCGTCGCGGCGACCCGCCGGGTCGCGGGCCCGCTGGCCGACGTCGCGGCGACCGCGGGCTGGCGCGTGCGCCAGGTCGTCATCGACGGCGCCGAGATCCTGCCCGTCGCCACGGCGCTGGCGGACCCGCGCATCGGCGCGATCCTCGCCGGCGCCTCGGACCCGCCGGGCGCCGACGAGCGGTCGTTGCTCGCGGAGCTCGGGGCCGTCGTCACCGCCGCCGCGCAACGGCGCCCGGATCTCGTCACGGTGCTCTCGGGTGGGCTGGCGACGCCCGGCGGCCGGGGCGATGGCATCCTGCCGGACCGGGCCGGGTCGACCGTGCTCGCGCCGTCGGCCACGGCCGGCGGCGGCGCACCGCTGCGGCGGGTGCTCGACGGGCTGCGGGCCGGGGAGGACGACGGCCGTCGCGCGCTCGCGACCGCCACGGCGACGCTGGCGGAGGTGCTGCGGCGCGGCGTCGAGGTGGTCGAGATCGGCCAGTCCGGCGCGACGCGAGCGCTCGCCACGTGGTCGCCCGGTGGGGGCGCCGACCTGCGCTGGGCGAGCGTCCCGGCGGCCGCGCTCCTGCCGGCCGCGTTCACCGACGCGCACCTCGATGCGATCACGGCTTGGCTCGCGTCCGCGCCGGACCGGCTGCGCGTCCGCGACCGGCTGCGGGAGCTGTCGATCGCCCCGTGGAGCGACGCCGCGGGCGACGGCGCGCTGCTCCGGCTCGCGGCGGCCCGCGCAGCCCTGACCCGGCTTGCGGCGGCGACGCGCAGCCTCGACGCCGGCCGGCAGCCACCGGAGGTCCTCGTCGCCTCGGGTGGCGCGTGGGCGATCGCGCCGGGACCCGCGGTGGGGCTCGCGCTCGCCGATGCGCTGCGGCGCCCGGGGGTCCGTGCGCTCGGGTGGGACCACGCGCGCCTCCTCGCGCCGCTCGGGATGATCGAGGACCCGGACGAGCGGCGCGTGGTCGTCGCGGATCTGCGCGACGAGCTGCTGCTCCCGCTCGGCAGCCTCGTGCTCCCGGCCGGCCTGCGATCCGGGCACCCCGGCCGCCTGACCGTCCGCGGCGAGGGGGAGCCCGTCGAGGTCGAGCTCACGCCGGGCGGCCTCGAGCTCGTCGACCTGCCGCCCGGCGAGCGCGCGACGGTGGAGCTCACCTTCCGTGACCCCGTCGACCTCGGTGTCAAGTCGCGGCACGCCGCCGCGGAGGTGGCGGGTGGCCTCGGCGGGCTCATCGTCGACCTGCGCGACGTCCCGCTTCGCCTGCCCGACCAGCCGGACCGCCGGCGCGACCTGCTCGCCGCGTGGCAGAGCGCGTTCTGGGCGGGGCTCGACGCGTGAACCCCGAGACGCTCGCCGCAGTGCCGGCGCGGACGCTGCTCGAGCGGGGCCTCGAAGCGCGCATCCCGCTGCCGCCCGGCGACCGGCCGCTCGTCGTCACGGGTGCCTGGGTCGACGCGGGCGATCCGATCGTCGAGCACGTCCGCGACCGGCGGATCGCGGAGGTGGACGTGAAGGTCGCCGCAGGTTCGGCGGCCGTGACCGCGCCGGTGGTCGGCTCGCGTTGGTCGCCGCCCGCCTCGCGGCGACGGAACGAGACCGCCGCCGACGGCGAGCTGCTCGCGCCGCTACCGGGCCGGAGCGATCGCTGGCGTCTCGCCACCGGCGAGCACCGCGTCCAGCTGTCGTCCCCGCTGCGCGGCGAGGTCAGCGCGGTCGTCCCGGGCGCCGAGCTCCGGATCCGTGCCGCGGGGCCGGCGATCCGCGGCGCGTTGTCGGCCGGCGCCTCGGCGCACGGGCCGCTCGAGCTCGCGACGGATCCCTTCGGCGAGCTGCGGCCGGGCGGCATCGACGTCGGTCGCGCCGGCAGCATCCTCGTCGTCGGGTCGCGGATCGATGCCGAGGCGCTCACGAGGGCCCGCGCGATGGGCGTCCGCGGCATCGTCGTCGCAGCGCTGCCCGGCAAGGAGCTGCGCGACTTCCAGGCCTCCGAGCGACGCCAGCGCGCGTCGCTGCATGCCGTGCCGCCGTTCGCGGTGCTCGCGCTGGAAGGCGCGGTGCGGCGTCCGATCCCGGGGCCGGTGACGACGATCCTCGAGCGACTCGCCGGGACGCACGTGGCGCTCCTCGTCGACCCGCCCGCGCTCGTGTTCGACGAGGCGCCCGACGACCTGCCGCTGCCCGATCCGGACTGGGTGCGCGTGCGGGGTGGCCCGCACGCCGGCCTCGAGGGACGGATCGTCGGGCTCGCGGGACCACGCCGGTACGCCGCGAACGTCCAGCTCGACGCCGCGTGGGTGGCGGCTGACGGCGAGGCGCCGGTCGACGTCGCGATCGGCGACCTCGAGCGCTTCGCCTGATCGCGCTCGGGCGGCCGTAGCGAGGCTCGTGGGAGCCGTCGCCAGCGGGATTTCGGCTACCCTCGCGTGGATGCCCGCCTCACTCCGAACCGAGCGCGTCGTGACGACGAGCGACGCCCGCGAGACCCGCGCGCTCGGCGCCCGCCTGGCGTCCGTCGCGCAGCCCGGCGACCTGCTGTGCCTGCTCGGCGACCTCGGCGCCGGCAAGACGCAGCTCGCCAAGGGGTTCGCGGAGGGGCTCGGGATCACCGACATCGTGAGCTCGCCCACGTTCGTGCTCATGAGCGAGTACGCCGGCCGGCTCCCGATGTTCCACGTCGACCTGTACCGGCTCGACGATGCCGCCGACGCGCTCGCGGGCGGCCTCCTCGACGAGCGCCAGCTCGAGGGTGTCGCCCTGGTCGAATGGGCGGAGCGCCTGGGCGAGGCGCTGCCGGTCGCGCGGCTCGACGTGGTCATCGACGGGACGGGCGACGAGCCGCGAACGATCATCCTGCGGTCCGCCGACCCCGCGTACGGACGGTACCTGGACGCCGCATGACGCCCGGCGGCCCCATCCTCGTCATCGACACGGCGACGACCCAGGCGGTGGTCGCGCTCGGCGCGGCCGACGATGGCGTGCTCGAGGCCCGCTCGTGGACCGCCGGGTACCGGCACGGCGAGGAGCTCCTCGCGAGGATCGAGGACCTGCTGCGCGACCGAGGCACCCCTCCCGCGGGGCTCGGCGGCGTCGTCGTCGGGACGGGGCCCGGCGCCTTCACGGGGCTGCGGGTCGGGATCGCGACGGCCAAGGCGCTGGCGCACGCGCTCGAGCTGCCGATCGCCGGCGTCGCGACCGGGTCGGCGCTGCTCGCCGCCGGAGCGCGTGCCGCGGACGGCGCGACCGTCGCCCTGGTCCAGCCCGCGGGTCTCTCGGACCGCGTCCTTAGCCGCCCGGGCGAGCCGTCGCGGATCCTCCCGGGAGGTACGGATCCCGAGCTGCGGCCGGGGGAGCGGCTGGTCGCCGTCGATCTCGAGGGACGCGCGCCCGACGACGCCGTCGCGCTCGGCCACGCCGCGCGGGACGAGCTCGCCGCCGCGCTGCTGGCCGCCGGCGCGGCCCGGCTCGCCGCGGGCGACGCCGACGACCTCGCGCGTCTCGTGCCCGAGTACGTGACGCTGCCGCGCGGCGTCCGCGCGAAGCTGCCCGACGACGCCGTCGAGGTGACGGGGGGCTCCTCGTGACCGTCGACACGCGGGTGCTGCGGATCCGCCCGATGTCGGCGGCGGACCTGCCGTCCGTCCAGCTCATCGAGCGTGCCTCGTTCACGACGCCGTGGCCGCCGCACGCGTACCGCCAGGAGCTCGAGGGCAACCGGCTCGCCCATTACCTCGTCGCGACGCTCGCCGGCGAGATCGTCGCGTACGGCGGCATCTGGCTCATGGTCGACGAGGCGCACATCACGACGTTCGCGGTCCATCCGCGCTACCGCCGCCGGCGGATCGGGGAGCGGCTGCTGCTGTCGCTGTTGGACCTCGCGCTCGACCGTCACGCGCGCGAGGCGACACTGGAGGTGCGGCTGTCGAACCTCGCCGCGCGGCGGCTGTACGAGAAGTACGGTTTCCGGCCCGTGGGCATCCGGCCGCGCTACTACAGCGACAACCAGGAGGACGCGCTGATCATGACGACCGAGCCGCTCGCCGAGCCCGCGATGCGCGCGCGGACTGAGCGGCTCCGGCACGAGCTGGACGACGCCCCGGCCCCGAGCCCGGTGCCCGATGACGAGGACGCGCCCGGCGACGCCGGCGTCCGCCTTCCGCCCGGTGGCCCGGGATGAGCGGCCCGCTGCTGCTCGCGGTCGAATCGTCGTGCGACGAGACCGGCGTCGCCCTGGTCGAGGACGGCCGGCGGGTCCACGCCAACGTCGTCGCGAGCCAGGTCGCGCTCCACGCCCCGACGGGCGGGATCGTGCCGGAGGTCGCGGCCCGTGCGCACCTGCGCTGGATCGTGCCCGTGCTCGACGAGGCGATGGCGACGGCCGGCGTCACGATGGACGACGTCGACGCGGTGGCCGTCACGTACGGCCCGGGCCTCGCCGGCTCGCTGCTCGTCGGGATCAACTTCGCGAAGACGCTCGCGTGGGCGCACGGCAAGCCGCTCGTCCCGGTGAACCACCTCGAGGGGCACGTGTACGCCGGCTGGCTGCTCGACCCGGGCGAGGCGGACAAGGAGGCGCCGCCGTTCCCGCTCGTCGCGCTCGTCGTGTCCGGCGGGCACACGTTCCTCGTCGAGATGCGCGATCACCTCGACTACCGGCTGCTGGGCACGACCGTCGACGACGCCGCGGGCGAGGCGTTCGACAAGGTCGGGCGGCTGCTCGGCCTCGGCTATCCGGGCGGCCCGGCGATCTCGAAGGCGGCCGACACGGCGGTGGCCCACGATCGCGTCTTTCCGCGCGCGTGGCTGCCGGACACGTACGACCTCAGCTTCTCGGGGCTCAAGACCGCGGCGCGTCGGATCGTCGCGCGGGCACGGACCGACGAGGGGCTGCCGGCCGACGAGCGCGAGGGCGGCACGCTCGCGGACCCCGTGGTCGCGGAGCTCGCGTGGGGCTTCCAGGACTCCGTGGTCGACGTGCTCGCGACCAAGACGATCCGGGCGGCGGAGGCGATCGGCGCCCGCGGGATCGTGCTCGGCGGCGGCGTCGCGGCGAATGCGGCGCTCCGCGCGCGGATCGCCGGCGAGGCGGAGGCGCGGGGCATCGCGATGGTGATCCCGCGTCCCGGCCTGTGCACCGACAACGGCGCGATGATCGGCGCGGCCGGCGCCCGCCGGCTCGCCGCCGGCGTGCGCGCGGGGCTCGTCCTGGACGCCCGGCCATCGCTGCCCCTCGCGCGATGACGGGGACGCCGCGCGCCGGCGACCTGCGGCTCGATCCCCGGTTCGTCCAGCGGCGCCTGCGCGAGGCGGGGCTCCGCCCGCGCCACAATCTGTCACAGAACTTCCTCGCCGACGTCGAGGTCCTCGAGGGCGTCCTGCGTGAGGCGGACCCCGGCCCGGCGCGCGGCGTGCTGGAGATCGGGCCCGGCCTCGGGTTCCTGACCGGCGGGCTGCTCGCGGCGGGCGCAGCCGTGACCGCCGTCGAGCTCGACCGGGGACTCGTCGCGGTTTTGAAGGAGACGTACCCGGGCGAGCTCGACACGGGCCAGCTGCGGGTGGTCGAGGGTGACGCGCTCGACCAGGACCTCGTCCGCCTCGTGGAGCCGCCCTACGAGGTCGTCGCGAACCTGCCGTACCACATCACGAGCCCGATCCTGCACCGGCTGCTGGGGGAGGCGCCGCGCGCGGAACGCCTCGTCCTCATGGTCCAGCGCGAGGTCGCCGAGCGGGTGGCGGCAGCACCCGGCGACATGAGCTACCTGTCCGTGTTCGTGCAGTACCACGCCAAGGCGCGCGTCGCGTTCCGCGTCCCGCGCGACGCGTTCGAGCCGCCGCCGAAGGTCGAGTCGGCCGTCCTCGTGCTCGATCCGTACCCGGGCGACGACCGGCTCGACGCCGCGGCCGAGGACCGGCTGTGGCGGGTCGTCCAGGCGGCGTTCCGCGAGCGCCGGAAGATGCTCCACAACGTCCTGACCCGCCAGCTCCCGGTGCCGCCCGAGCGGGTCGACGCGGCGCTCGAGGCGACCGGCATCGCGCGTGACCGGCGTCCGCAGACCGTGGCCGTGGGGGACTGGATCGCGCTCGCCGACGCGCTCGGCGACCTGCCGGCGACGCGGTGACGAGCCCCGCGACGCCCACCGACCCGAGCCGCCGGCTCGAGCCCGTCGTGCGCCTGGCGCCGGCGAAGGTCAACCTGACCCTCGCCGTGCTCGACACGCGCCGGGACGGGTTCCACGACCTCCACAGCGTGATGGTGCCCGTGGACGTCGCCGACCGGCTCTCGCTCGCGGTGCTGCCGCCCGGTCGCACCGACACGCTGCACGTCGTCGGCCACGACCCGGGCCCCGTCTCCGACAACCTCGTCCTGCGCGCGATCGCCGCCGCGCGCGACGCCGCCCGGGCGGCGTGGGGCCGCCCGGAACCGCCGCCGCCGCTCGCCGCGCGGCTCGACAAGCGGATCCCGGTCGCCGCCGGGCTCGCCGGCGGGTCGTCGGACGCGGCGTCGGCGGCCGACGCGGCGCTCGAGGCGTGGGGCGTCGCGCTCGACGACGCGGCACGCCGGGCGCTCGCGGCGCGGCTCGGCTCCGACGTCCCGTTCTTCCTCGCCGAGGGTCCCGCGCTCGTCGAGGGCCGCGGCGAGCGGGTGACGCCGCTGCCGTGGCTGCGGGACGCGGACGCGGCCCACGACCGACCGGGGATCCTGCTCGTGACGCCCTCGTGCGGCGTGCCGACGCCCGCCGCGTTCGCCGCGTGGGACGCCGGCGCTCGCCCCGGCGCCGGCGCCGCGCGTCTCGCCTCGCAGCACCTCGCCGACGAGCTGCGGCGTGGCCTGCGTGTCGCGGACCTCGTCGCGCGCGCGGCGGTCCTCGCCGCCGCCAACGACCTCGCGCCGGCGAGCGCGGTCGTGGAACCCGGGCTCGTGCCGTTCCGGCGCGCGCTCATCCGCCTGCTGCGCCGGCCGATCGGCGTGTCGGGGTCGGGGCCGACGCACTGGGCGCTCTATCCTTCCCATGCCGAGGCGGAGGCCGCGGCCGAGGCCGTGCGCGCGGCGTCGGACGCCGGCGAGCTGCCCGCGCCCGGGCCGCTGCCGCCGTTCGTGACGGCTGCCCGCATCCTGTCGTCCACCACCACGGCGCGCGACGCGCAGCGGAGGGAGCCATGACCCGCAACGCGATCTCCACGGGCGGTGCGCCCGCCGCCCTCGGCCCGTACAGCCAGGCGATCGACGCCGACGGCGTCGTCTTCTGCAGCGGCCAGCTGGGGCTGGATCCCGACACCGGCGAGCTCGTCGAGGGCGGCGTGGAGGCGCAGGCCGAGCGCGCGCTGCGCAACCTCGCGGCGGTGCTCGACGCAGCCGGAGTCGCGTGGGCGGACGTCGCCAAGACGACGATCTTCCTCGCCGACATCGGCGACTTCGCCGCCGTCAACGCGGTGTACGGCGCCGTGATGCCCGACCCGCCGCCCGCGCGGTCGACGATCGGGGTCGCGGCGCTGCCCAAGGGCGCCCGGGTCGAGATCGAGGTCGTCGCGAGGCGGGCGGGACGATGACGATGGGCACCGACGAGCGCGCCCGGCTGCTCGAGCGGTATCGCGACGGCGCGGCGGCGTTCACCTCGGTCGTCGCGCGGCTGAGCGACGCCGAGCTCGACGTCCGGCCGTTCCCCGACGAGTGGACCGTCCGCGAGATCTGCCACCACCTCGCCGACAGCGAGATCACGTCCGCGGTCCGGCTGCGCCGGCTGGTCGCCGAGGACGACCCCCGGCTCGACGGCTACGACGAGATGGAGTTCAGCCGCCGGCTGTCGTACGGCGCGCGCGACATCGCGCCGTCGATCGCGGCCGCGACGGCGGTGCGCGCCGCGTCACTCCAGGTCCTCGAGCACCTCGACGACGCCGATTGGGCGCGAACGGGCACGCACGGCGAGCAGGGACCCTATGGGGTGGAGGCGTGG
Organism: Chloroflexota bacterium; assembly: GCA_025935925.1. Taxonomy (GTDB): domain Bacteria; phylum Chloroflexota; class Limnocylindria; order Limnocylindrales; family CSP1-4; genus CAIXZV01. Next base: position 63,152 of record JAICUI010000004.1, on the reverse strand, counting down.
CTTCGCGACTACGCCGACCATCCGTGGGATCACGCGGACCAGGCCCGGCGCGTCCTGGAGGCGGCCCGCGGCGGCTCGGTCGGTTGACACCCCCCGTGACCCACCCCAGAATCGGCGCCTCACCGATGACGATCACGCACGACCTGCAGGGCGACGGCGCCGCTCCACCGGCGGCCGCGTGGCCGCGAACCTCGCGGCGCCCCAGCCAGTGACCCCCTCAAGTCCCGACGCCGCTCCGCGCCGCACCGTGGCCGTCGTCCTGGCCGCCGGGCTCGGCACGCGGATGAAGTCGACGACGCCCAAGGTCCTCCACCCGCTGTGCGGCCGGCCGATGATCCAGTACGTCCTGGACGCCGCGATCGCCGCGACCGGGTCGCCGCCGCTCGTCGTCGTCTCGCCCGCCACCGAAGCCGTCCGCGCCGAGATCGCCGACCGGGCCGACGTCACCGTCCAGGCCGAACCGCGAGGGACGGGCGACGCGCTCGCCACGGCGCTCGCCGCGCTCGAGGACGGCGTGGAGGAGGTCCTCGTCGTCTCGGGCGACGTCCCGCTCGTCCGCGGCGACCTCCTGACGAGCCTGCTCGAGGCGCGCGCCATGGATCACGCGGCGCTCGCGCTGGTGTCCGTCGACGCGGTGGACCCGACCGGTCTCGGCCGGGTGCTGCGCAACGACGGCGGCACGGTCGAGCGGATCGTCGAGGACAAGGACGCCACCGACGACGAGCGCGGCGTGTCCGAGATCAACGCGGGCCTGTACGCGATCGACGCCACGTGGGTCCGGCGCCGCATCGGCGACCTGCGCCCGTCCGCCGCGACCGGCGAGCTGTATCTGACCGATCTCGTCGCGTTCGCGCGGGACGACGGCCGGCTCGTGGCGGCGCTCGAGGTCGAGGACGACGGGCGCCTCACCGGGATCAACGACCGCGCCCAGCTCGCCCGGGCCGAGTGGGACATGCGGGTCGAGGTCAACGACCGCTGGATGCGCGCCGGCGTCACGATGGTCGACCCCTCGACCGTGTACCTCGACCACGGCGTCGAGCTCGCGCAGGACGTCGTGCTCGAGCCCAACGTCATCCTCCGCGGCGCGACGCGGGTGGGGGAGCGGACGCGGATCGGGGCGGGGTCGCAGCTCGTGGACGCGGAGATCGGCCCGGATTCCGCCGTCTGGGCGAGCATCGTCGAGCGCTCGACCGTCGAGGACCACGTCACGATCGGGCCGTTCAGCCATCTTCGGCCCGGGACGCACGTCGGCCGCCACAGCGAGATCGGCAACTACGCCGAGCTCAAGAACACGCGCCTCGGCGAGCACGTCCGCCAGCACCACATGAGCTACCTCGGCGACGCCGAGCTGGGGGACGACACGAACGTCGGCGCGGGCACGATCACCGCCAACTACGACGGTGTGCGCAAGCACCGGACGACGATCGGCGAAGGCGTGTTCCTGGGCGTCGACACGATGCTCCGCGCGCCGGTGACCCTCGGCGACGGTGCGAAGACCGGCGCGGGCGCGGTCGTCACGAAGGACGTCCCGGCGGGCAAGCTCGCGGTCGGCGTCCCGGCGCGGCTGCGCGACCCGCATCCGCGGCGGAGCCCCGAGGACGACGGCGGGTGAACCTGCCGATCGGCGAGATCCTGTTCCTGCTCGTCCTGACCCTGTTCGAGGCCTTCTTCGTCGCCGCCGAGATCGCGCTGGTCTCCATCCGGCGCAGCCGCGTCGAGCAGCTGGTCGAGGAGGGCCGGCCCGGCGCGCGGCGCGTGCAGAAGCTCGTGAGCGAGCCCGGGCGGTTCCTCGCGGTGAGCCAGCTCGGCCTGACGTTCATCGGGTTCCTGGCGTCCGCGTACGCCGCCGTGAGCCTCGCCGACGGCCTCGCGGGGGTGCTCGCGTCCGCCGGCCTCGACGCGGGGACCGCGAGCGTGGTCGCGCTGGTCATCGTGACGGTGATCCTCGCCATGTTCACGATCGTGTTCGCGGAGCTCGTGCCCAAGACGCTCGCGCTCGCCAACGCCGAGCGGTTCGCGCTGACGCTCGCCGCGCCCGTCGAGTTCCTCGCCCGGCTGTTCGGCCCGGTCGTGATGTTCCTGACCGGGACGACGCGCTGGGTCGCCAGGCTGCTCGGTGCGGACGTGTCGACCGACGTCCAGATCACCGCCGAGGAGCTGCGCCTGATCGTGGAGCGCGGCGGCGAGCAGGGCGTCCTCGAGGCGGAGGAGGAGCAGATGATCAACGCGGTCATCGAGCTCGGCGACCGCCGCCTCCACGAGGTGATGGTGCCCCGGATCGCGATCGTGTCGCTGCCGGCCTCCGCGACCATCGACGAGGCGATCGACCTGCTCGTCGAGGAGGGCCACTCCCGGGTGCCCGTGTACGAGACGTCGAACGACGAGATCGTCGGGATCCTGTACGCGAAGGACCTCCTGCCGTTCCTCAAGACGAGCAGCGCCTCGCGGCCGGCGCTCCGGTCGCTGCTCCGGACGCCGGTGTTCGTGCCCGAGTCGATGTCGATCGACGATCTGCTCCACGAGTTCCAGCGCCGCAAGGTCCACATCGCGATCGTGCTCGACGAGTACGGCGGCACCGCCGGCCTCGTGACGATCGAGGACCTGCTCGAGGAGATCGTCGGCGAGATCCAGGACGAGTACGACGAGGAGGAGCCGCTCGTCGAGCGCATCGGCGACGACCGCGCGCGGGTCGACGGGCGGGCCTCGGTCGAGGACCTGCTCGAGCTGTGGGACATCAAGACCCAGCTCGAGGACGACTCGGAGTACGACACCGTCGGCGGCCTCGTCTACCACCGCATCGGCGGGGTCCCGACCCCGGGCGACGAGATCCAGGTCGACGGGCTGCGGCTGACGGTCGAATCGACCGACGGGCGCCGGGTCGGCAAGGTCCTCGTCGTCCACGAGGTGCCGGCGTCCGAGCCGGGCTCGGAGGAGGAGCCCTAGGCCGGCTCCCGCGCGCGGGCAGCGGCTGGTCGCCGGCGTGTCAGGCGGTGATGACGCCCAGGATGATGGTCCGCAGCCGCTCGCGGGCCGCCGGCTCCACGATCCGCATCGCGTCGAGCTCGGCGAGCGCGTCGTCGCGGTACCGCCGCGCCTCGGCGCGGGTGAACGCCTGGCCGCCGGCGCGGTCGATGAGCGCTGCCATCTCGAGCAGCTCGTCGTCGGCCGGATCCGGCTGCGCGTACAGAACCGCGAGCCGCCCGCGGGCCGCGCCGGTCGCGTGCTCGAGCGCGTACAGCACCGGCAGCGTCTTCTTGTGTCGCGCGAGGTCGGTCGGGACCTTGCCGGTCGATGCCTCCTGGCCCCAGATCCCGAGCAGGTCGTCGTTGAGCTGGAAGGCGATGCCCAGCGCCCAGCCGAACCGCCGGTAGGCCGCGATCAGGTCGTCGTCGTCGGTCGCGAGCAGGGCGCCGGCCTCGATCGACGCCGAGATCAGCGCCGCCGTCTTGCGGCCGATCATGTCGAAGTACAGCTCCACCGGCATCGGGTCGGCGGACACCGAGAACGCGATGTCGAGGTACTGGCCCTCGCACAGCCGCACGCACGTCTCGTCGTACAGGCGCATGAGCCGGAGGACCTTGGCGTCGGAGAAGCCGAGCTCGGACAACCGGTGGAGCGCGATCCGCGACAGGCTGAAGACGAGGTCGCCCGTGTTGATCGCCTGGGGCACGCCGTGCTTCGCCCACAGCGTGGGCCGGTGGCGGCGCTCGCTGTCGCCGTCCTCGATGTCATCGTGGACGAGGCTGAAGTTGTGGCCGAGCTCCACCGCGGCCGCGCCCGGCAGCGCCCGCGCGTGCTCGCCGGCGATCGAGGCGTAGGCGAGCAGCCCCAGCAGCGGCCGCATCCGCTTGCCGCGCGGCCCGTCCTCGTGGTCGAGCCCGAGGTGGTAGCGGATCATCTCGTACACGCCCGCGGTGGCGGCGTCCTCGCGCCCGAGCACGCGCAGGATCTCGGCCTCCGTGTCGGCGACGAGCAGCGCGAGGTCGATGTCGTTCGAGACGGTCATGCTGGCTCCGAGTGTAGCCCTTCCCGGCGCAAACGTGTTCGTCGAAAGTAGCCTGTTGGATGGCGGCCTTGGGCGGGCGATCATGTCCGGATGCAGATCGCGCCTCGGATCCACCGGGTCGGCCCGGACAGCATCGTCAACAGCTACCTCGTCGACGACGGGGGCGCGGTGACGATCGTCGACGCCGGCATGCCCGGCCTGTGGAAGGCGCTGCCCGACGAGCTTCGTGCGATGGGCCGCACGCTGGACGACGTGCGTGCGATCGTGCTGACCCACGGCCACACGGATCACATCGGGTACGCCGAGCGGGGCCGCCGCGAGCGCGGCTGGCCGGTCTCGGTCCACGAGCTCGACGCGGCGCTCGCGCGCGGCGAAGTCGGGAATCCGGCACGGGGCGGCGGCCCGATGAGACCCCGCGCGCTCCTGGCGTTCGTGTGGTGGGGCCTCCGGCACGGCGCGCTGCGAACGACGCACCTCGGCGAGGTCGCGACGTTCGGCGACGGTGCGACGCTCGACGTGCCGGGGTCGCCGCGGGTGATCCTCGTCCCGGGCCACACTCCGGGCAGCGCCGCCCTGCACTTCGCGGGGCACGGGGCGCTGCTCGTCGGCGACGCGATGGCGACCTATGCCGTCACGACCGGCTCGCGCGGGCCGCGGATCGCCCCGTTCAGCGCCGACCCCGAGGCGGCCCGTGCGTCTCTCGGCCGCCTCGAGGGCCTCGACGCGCGGCTCGTCCTGCCGGGCCACGGCGACGCCTTCGACGGCGGCATCGACGAGGCCGTCCGGCTCGCCCGCGAGGCGCCGCTGCCGGTGTGAGCGGGGCGGCGTCGGTGGTACCGTCGCCCTCGTGCCCGTCCCGCGCCGCTACGTCACCGACGCCATCGTCCTGTCGCGGTTCGACCTGGGCGAGGCCGACCGCGTCGTGACCCTGGTCACGCCGGACTACGGGAAGCTCAAGGCGATCGCCAAGGGCATCCGGCGGCCGGCGTCGCGGCTCGGTGGCTCGCTCGAGCCGTTCGCCGAGCTGTCCGTCGTCCTCGCGCGCGGCCGGACGTTCGACGTCGTGACCGAGGTCCACGTCGGCCATGCCTGGCTGGGTCTCAGGGATCGCCTCGAGAGCGCGGCGACCGCGTGGTACCTCGCCGAGCTCGCCGACCGGAGCCTCGAGGAGCGCCACGCGGCGCAGCCGCTGTACGACCTGCTGCACCGCGCCTACGAGCTGCTCGATGCCGGGATGGCGCCGGGCCGCGTGGCGCGCTGGTACGAGATGCACCTCGCCGACGAGCTGGGCCAGCGGCCGGAGGTGGACCGCTGCGTCGAGTGCGACCGGATGCTCGAGGCGACCGAGACGTTCCGCTGGATCCCGCCGCTCGGCGGCGTCGTCTGCGGGCGATGCCCGGGCCCGCCCGCGCAGCGGACCGGCCTGTCGCTCGATGCGCTCAAGCTGCTCAAGGCGTACCAGCGGCTGGACATCGAGGCGATCGCGACGCTGCGGCTGGCCGATGCCGTGGAGCGCGAGGTCGAGGCCGCCATGCGCGACTTCATGCGGATCGCCCTCGAGCGTGACCCGCGCTCGCTGGCCTTCCTCGACGAGGTCCGTGCGGGCCATCCGTCGACGCTGCCGTCGCCGTCACCCGCGGCCACGCCCGCCTGACCCGCCGCCCACCACCCTTCGGAGGTTCCCGTGGTCTTCGACACCGGCTCGGATCGCGACGCCCGCGCGCTGGCGCGGCTGGAGCGGGATACCGTCGCGTGGCTCACCACGGTGACGCCCGAGGGTCAGCCGCAGACGTTCCCGATCTGGTACCTGTGGCACGACGGCGAGATCCTCATCTACGGCGACCGGCGCGCGCGCCGCAACGCGAACCTCGCCGTCAACCCGCGCGTGTCGGTCCACCTCAACGACGACGGCAAGGGCGACGGCATCGTCGTGATCGAGGGCGAGGCGCGCATCGACCCGGCGACGCCGCCCGTGCCCGAGAACCCGGCGTACCTCGCGAAGTACCGCCGGCTCATCGACGACCTCCTGGGCTCCCCGGAGGAGATGGCGACGATCTACAACGTCCCGCTCCGGGTCCGGCCGACGCGCGGCGTGGCCTTCGGGCTGTGACGGTCCGCCGGCGCGCCGCGGTGGTCGCCGCCGGCGCGGTCGTCGCCGGGCTCGCCGTCGCGCGGCCGGCGCTCGACCTGGCCGTCGCGCAGGTCGAGCGGCGGCTGAACCCGGTCGCGCCGCCGCCACCGACGCCGGTCCCGGCCCGCGCACGCGAGCTGCACCGGGAGCTGCGCGTGGTGGACCTGCATGCCGACTCGCTGCTGTTCGGGCGGGACCTACTGCGCCGCTCGTCGCGCGGCCACCTCGACGTGCCGCGGATGATCGAGGGCCGGGTCGCGCTCCAGGTGCTGTCGATGGCCGTGAAGACGCCGCGCGGCCTGAACTACGACGCGAACGACGACCGCTCCGACGAGGTGCGGACGCTCGCGCTCGCCAAGCGCTGGCCGCCCGCGACGTGGCGCCGGTTGCTGCCGCGGGTCGCGTACCTCGTGGGACGCGCGCGGGACCTCGAGGCGCGCTCGGGCGGCGCGTTCCGGATCGTGACCACGCGCGCCGAGCTCGCGGCGTACCTCGCGGACCATGCGGCCAATCCGGCCACCGCCGCGGGCCTGCTGTCGATCGAGGGCGCGCATGCGCTCGAGGGCGACCCGGCCAACGTCGACGTCGTCGCGGATCTCGGCGTCCGGATGATCTCGCCCGCGCACTTCTTCGACACCGCGTTCGGCGGCTCGGCGCACGGCGTGGCGCGCTACGGCCTCACGGCCGCCGGACGCGACATGGTGGCGCGGATGGAGCGCCGGGGCGTGCTCCTCGACGTCGCCCACGGATCGCCGCGCACGATCGACGACGCCCTCACGGTCGCCACGCGACCCGTGATCGCGTCGCACACCGGCGTGCGCGGGATCGCCGACAACGTGCGCAACCTGTCCGACGAGCAGCTGGCGGGCGTCGCGGCGACGGGCGGCCTCGTCGGGATCGGGTTCTGGGAGACGGCGTGCGGCGGTCCGGACGCGGCGGCGATCGCGCGGTCGATCGCATACGCGGTGGAACGGATCGGCGCCGACCACGTCGCGCTGGGATCCGACTGGGACGGCGCGGTCGCGGTCCCGTTCGACGCGGCTCGGCCCGACCGGCTGACGGCGGCGCTGCTCGACGTGGGCCTCGACGAGGCGGCGATCCGCGGGGTCATGGGCGAGAACGCGCTGCGCGTGTTCTCGGTGACGCTCCCCGAGGACTGATCAGCCCGGGTCGCGAGGCGTCCCGACCTTCCGCTCCTGGCCCGCCAGGAGCCGCTGGATGTTGTCGGTGTGGAACAGGAAGATCAGCAGCGTCCCGACGCCCGCGTACAGGTAGTACCAGGGGCTGAGCGGCACGACGGCAACGGCGATCGCGAGCCCGATCCCGCCGAGCCCGGTCGCGACGAGCGACCCGACCGACGAGTACTTCGTGAGCCAGATCGTCAGGCCGAAGACGGGGACGACGAGCAGCGCCACGATCGGGCTGAACACGAGCAGCGCGCCGAAGCCCGTCGCCACGCCGCGGCCGCCGTTGAGCCCGAGGAACGGCGACCGGCTGTGGCCGACGACCGCCGCGAGCGCCGCCACCACCTCCACGCCGGGTCCCGCGCCGACCGCCCGGGCGAGCAGCACCGCGGCGACGCCCTTCAGCAGGTCGAGGATCCCGGCGACCAGCCCGAGCCGCGGCCCGAGGGCCCGGATGGCGTTGGAGCCGCCCGTCCGCCCGCTGCCGATCGTGCGCGGGTCCGGGCCGCCGGAGACGCGGGCGATGATCACGCCCCACGGGATGCCGCCGATGAGGTACGCCGCGACGACGACGATGATCGCCCGGACGATCTCCCACGGCTCCACGGGGCGGGAGTATACGCAGTGGCCGTGGCCCGGCCGGGGCTGGTGCGCGGATCGGGTGACGCGTTACGCTGGTCGGCGTCCGCCCGCCGATCGTGCCCGGAGGTTCTCATGAGTCAGCTCGTCGTCCTCGGCTTCGACACCGAGGAGCAGGCGCTCGAGGCGCTCAAGTCGCTCCGCCGGCTCGAGCACGACGGCCGCATCTCGTTCGAGGACACCGCGGTCGTGACCCACGGCCTCGACGGCAAGTTCCAGGTGAAGAACGAGGCCAGCAGCACGACCGAGACGGGCGCGGCCATCGGCGCCATCCTGGGCGGGTTCATCACGTTCATGTTCCCGGTCGCCGGGATCGCGGTCGGCGCGCTCGTCGGCGGCGGCATCGGCGCGCTCATGGGTCGCGGCGTCTCGGGCGACTTCGTGAAGGACGTCAAGGAGGAGCTGCCGCCCGGGAAGTCGGCGCTGTTCCTGCTCGTCCGCGGCGCCGACCGCGACGCGGCGCTCGGCGTCCTGCGCAACTTCAAGGGCGACGTGATCCAGACGACGCTCGACCCGGATGCCGAGGACGCGATCCGCAACGCCCTGAAGTAGTCAGCCGCCGTCCTCGACGGCCGCGCGCAGGCGGTCCGGGCGTCCCGAGAACCACGCCGCGCGGTCGGGACTGGTTGCGACCTCCTCGACGATCGCGGCGAGCGCGGCATTCACGGGCGCCCGGCGGTTGCGGCGCCCGGCCTCGAGCGCGACGGCGCCGTTGAGCGTGTCGATCTCCGTCGGGCCGGAACGTGGCGGGGTCCCGTCGCCGCCGCGCACGTGGAGCCGGAGCGAGGGCGACTTGCCGCCGCGCGCGCCGCCGATCGCCCGGGACAGGACGGGCCGGGCGAGCCATGCGGGCAGCCGCACGCCGAGGAGGAGGGGACGGACCGGCGCGCCGGGCAGGTCGACCGCGTCGGCGCTGACCGCGCGCATGACGTCGCGCGCTTCGAGCAGCTGGCGCCGTTCGATCGGGTACGCGACCGGGTCCGCGTAGATCGCGGCCGGGTCGAGGTCGAGGATCGCGCTCGTCGCGTTGCCCACGAGGTTCGCGAGCAGCTTGGACCACTTCATGCTCGCGGCGTCGGGGTACACGCGCGTCTCGAGCCCACCCGCCTCGAAGGCAGCGGCGATCGCGGCCAGTCGCGCGTGCCCCGTGCCCCGGGCGTCCGCCACGCCCATCCCGGCGCGCCGCAGCCGGCGCACGCCGCCGGGCACCAGGACCACGGCCGACGTGAGCGACGCCGCGACCACCGGGGACGTCCGCTCCGCCGCTGCGATGGCTTCGGCACCGATCCCGTTCTGGACCGTCATGACCGGCGCGTCGGGCCAGCGCGCGGCCGTCGCGAGCGCCGCGTCGAGGTCGAACCCCTTCACCGCGAGGACGATGAGGTCCGGCGCGTCGACGCGGGCGTCGGCGGCCGACGCCCGCGTGACGGTCACCGTGACGTTCGCTTCGACATCCTCGAGGCGGACCTCCGCGCGCCCCGACGGCCCGTCCCCACGACCGACCAGCGTGACGTCCGTCCCGCCGCGCGCGAGGACCGCCGCGAGGAACGTCCCCACCGCCCCCGGCCCCACGACGACGACCCGGAGCGTCATCCGGGTTCGACCCAGTCGAGCGTCCGCGCTACGGCCCGCTTCCACGTCGCATACGCACGCTCGCGGTCGGCGGGGGCCATCGCCGGTATCCAGGTCCGATCCGCGGACCAGTTCGCGCGCAGCTCGTCCGGGCTCGCCCAGAACCCGACGGCGAGGCCGGCGGCGTACGCGGCCCCGAGCGCGGTCGTCTCGGCGACCGTCGGTCGCACGACCGGGACGCCGATGACGTCCGCCTGGAGCTGCATCAGCAGCTCGTCGACGACCATCCCGCCGTCGACGCGCAGGGACGTCAGCTCGACGCCGGCGTCCGCGTGCATCGCGTCCAGCACCTCGCGCGTCTGCCACGCCGTCGCCTCGAGGGCCGCCCGCGCGATGTGCCCGCGGTTGGCGTAGCGGGTCAGGCCGACGATGATGCCCCGGGCATCGCTCCGCCAGTGCGGCGCGAACAGGCCCGAGAACGCCGGGACGAACCAGACGCCGCCGTTGTCGTCGACCGTCCGGGCCAGGTCCTCCACCTCGGCGGCGGTCCGGATCAGCCCGAGGTTGTCGCGCAACCACTGGACGAGCGCCCCGGCGATGGCGACCGAGCCCTCCAGGGCGTAGTGCGCGGGGGCGTCGCCGAGCCGGTAGGCGACGGTCGTCAGGAGGCCGGAGGTCGACGGGACGATCCGCGTGCCCGTGTTGAGCAGCAGGAAGCAACCCGTCCCGTAGGTGTTCTTCGCATCGCCAGGGTCGAGGCACACCTGCCCCAGCAGCGCCGCGTGCTGGTCCCCGAGGATGCCGGCGATCGGCACGCCCTCGAGCGCACCGTGCGCCGCGCCGGCCACCGCGGAGGACGGCCGGATCTCGGGCAGCATCGCGCGCGGCACGCCGATCGTCCGGAGCAGCCCGTCGTCCCAGTCGAGCGACGCGAGGTCCATGAGCATCGTCCGGCTGGCGTTCGTGACATCCGTGACGTGGACGCCGCCGTCGACGCCGCCCGTGAGGTTCCACGCGAGCCACGTGTCGATGGTGCCGAACGCGAGCTCGCCCGCCTCGGCCCGCGCCCGGGCCCCCGGCACCTCGTCCAGGATCCAGCGGGCCTTGGGGCCCGCGAAGTAGGTCGCCAGCGGCAGCCCGGTCGCCGCCCTGAAGCGGTCCGCTCCGCCGTCGCGCGCGAGCGCCGCCACGAGCGCATCGGTTCGCGTGTCCTGCCACACGATCGCGGGATGCACCGGCCGGCCGGTCGAGCGGTCCCACACGACGGTGGTCTCGCGCTGGTTCGTGATCCCGACGGCCGCGAGGTCGCGGGCGGCCAGCCCCGCCGCCCGGAGCGCGCCGGCGATCGCCTCGCGGGCCCGGTCGAGGATCTCGAGCGGATCGTGCTCGACCCACCCCGGCCGCGGGTACGACTGGTGGTGCTCGAGCTGATGTGCGGCGACCGGCGTTCCCGCGTGGTCGAACACCATGAACCGGGTGCTCGTCGTTCCCTGGTCGAGCGCCCCGACGTAACCCGGCATGCGGCGAGTATCGCCGGTGCCCGGGCGCGGATGGCGTGCCTGCTAGCATCGGGTGCCCATCCACCGCGCTCGGCCATGCCAGGACCGACGCCATACGGAGCCTCCCGTGACCACCTCCCCGGACCCCGACCCCAACGCGGTCGCGCCCGCCGTCGCGAACCTCGAGACGATCGTCTCGCTGTCCAAGCGGCGCGGCTTCATCTTCCCGTCGTCCGAGATCTACGGCGGCATCAACGCCGTGTGGGACTACGGGCCCCTCGGCGTCGAGCTGAAGAACAACACCAAGCGCGCGTGGTGGCGGGCGATGGTCCAGGACCGCGACGACATCGTCGGGCTCGACGCCGGGATCCTCATGCACCCGCAGGTGTGGGTCACGAGCGGCCACGTCGGCTCGTTCAGCGATCCGCTCGTCGAATGCGCGACGTGCCACCGGCGCTACCGGCTCGACGAGCTGCCGGGTGCCGAGGACCTGAGCCAGACCGACCTGCGCGACGAGACCGTGACGCAGCGGCTGGGCCTGGTCTGTCCGAACGACGGCGGCCCGCTGTCGCCGCCCCGCCGGTTCAACCTGATGTTCACGAGCCACATGGGCCCGGTCGAGGACGACGGCAACATCGTCTACTTCCGGCCGGAGACGGCGCAGGGCTCGTACGTCAACTTCAAGAACGTGCAGCAGAGCTCGCGCAAGAAGATCCCGTTCGGTATCGCGCAGATCGGGAAGTCGTTCCGGAACGAGATCTCGCCCGGCAACTTCGTGTTCCGGATGCGCGAGTTCGAGCAGATGGAGATGCAGTACTTCGTCCGCCCCGAGGAGGGCGCGGCGGCGGCGTTCGAGCAGTGGCTGCCGAAGCGCCGCGCGTGGTACGAGGCGTACGGCGTGACGCCGTCGCGGCTGCGCTTCCGGGAGCACGCGAAGGACGAGCTCGCGCACTACGCCAAGAAGGCGATCGACGTCGAGTACCGCTTCCCGTTCGGCTGGAAGGAGCTCGAGGGGATCCACAACCGCGGCGACTTCGACCTCGGCAACCACGCCAAGGCGTCCGGCGAGAACCTCGAGTACTTCGACCAGGCCACGGGCGAGCACTTCATCCCGTGGATCGTCGAGACGGCGGCCGGCGCCGACCGGGCCGCGTTCACGTTCCTCATCGACGCGTATCGCGAGGAGGAGGTGCGTGGCGAGACCCGCGTGGTCCTCGGCCTGCACCCGGACCTCGCGCCGTACAAGGTCGCGGTCCTGCCGCTGCTCAAGAAGCGGCCGGAGATCGTGGAGCTGTGCCACCGGCTCCTCGGCGACCTGAAGCGCGACCTCATGGCCGTCTACGACGACACGGCGGCGATCGGCAAGCTCTACCGGCGGCAGGACGAGATCGGCACGCCGTGGTGCGTGACGGTCGACGTCGACTCGCTCGACGACGGCGCGGTGACGGTCCGCGACCGCGACACGATGACCCAGGAGCGCGTGCCGCTGGAGGGTGTGAAGCGGCTCCTCCTGGATCGGATGGCGGCCGTCCGGCCGTAGCGCGGCGGGGGAGGGGCGGTCGATGGAGACCTTCGACGCCGTCGTCATCGGGCTGGGCGCCCATGGGTCTGCGGCGGCGCTCGCGCTGAGCCGGCGGGGGCTGCGGGTCGCGGGCGTCGAGCGCTTCGGGCGGGCGCACGGGATGGCGTCATCCGGCGGCCGCACGCGGATCATCCGGCTCGCGTACTTCGAGGACCCGGCGTACGTGCCGCTCGCCGTCGAGTCGTGGACGCGCTGGCAGGCGCTCGAGGCCGAGTCCGGCACCCCGATCCTCACCCCGACCGGCGGGCTCTATGGCGGCCTCGCGGGGTCCGCGGTCCTCGACGGCGCGATCCGCAGCGCACGCGAGCACGGCCTGCCGCACGAGGTGATCGACGCCGACGAGCTGCGGCGCCGGTGGCCGGTGTTCGATCCCGCGGAGGGCTCGCAGGCGCTGGTCGAGCAGCAGGCGGGCGTGCTCCGCTCGGACCTCGCGATCGAGGCGCAGCTCGCCGTCGCCGAACGGCATCGGGCGACGTTCCGCTTCGAGGATCGGGTGACCGGCTGGCGCTCGTCGGCAGGTGGCGGGTACGAGGTCGACTGTGCGTCGGGCACGACGCTCGGCGCGGGCCACCTCGTGATCGCGGGCGGGGCATGGATGCCGGAGCTCGTGCCCGATCTGCGGCTGCCGCTCAGGATCGAGCGCGTCCCGCTGCTGTGGGTCGAGCCGCGGATCCCGGCCGCCGAGGTGGCCGTCGGGCGGCTCCCCGTGTGGATCATCGAGACCGACGTGGACGGCTCGTTCTACGGCTTCCCCTACGATCCCGACGCGGGTCTCAAGGTCGCGCGGCACCACTCCGGGGAGGTCGTCGCGTCAGACGAGCTGGAGGCGCTCGACCGCGGCCTGACGCCCGGGGACGAGGCCCGCGTGCGGGCATTCCTGCGGACGCGGATGCCCGGCGCGAACGGCCCGCTCCGCGGCGCGTCGGTGTGCCTGTACACGGACACGCCGGACGAGGACTTCGTGCTCGACACGTACCCCGGAGCGCCCGGCGTCGCCGTCGCCTCGGCCTGCTCGGGCCACGGCTTCAAGTTCTCGCCGGTCGTCGGCGAGATCCTGGCCGACCTCGCGATCCACGGCCGGACGGCCTATCCCGTCGAAGGGTTCCGCGCGAGCCGGTTCGCCGCCTGACCGCCGCTCGCGCTGCCTAGGCTGGGCCCGCTGCGACGCGTCGCTTCGTTCGCGCAGCGGTGTTCGTCGCCGCCGCCGTGCCGATGCGCCGCGCAACGGATCGCACCTCAACGTGGTCGCTCGCCACCGCTGCCGGTGCCGCGCCGCACCGAGCGGGACATTCGGGTCATCGCGGTCGAGCGTGACGCGCGACGAGGATCGGCACAGGGGCGCGGTCGTCCGTCGCCGGCCACCCATGCCGGGATCGAGGACGGTCGCGCCCAACCACGCGGGCGCCGGCCAGGCGGCGTCCAGGCGACACGACTCGTGAACGCTCCGTAACGTTCGGCGATCGCCGCCGCGGAGTACGATTCGCGCACCCGAACGAGGTGCGCACGATGAGCGTCGAGAGCGTCCCGCCTCCGCACGATGTGCCCGAGGGCGCCGACCCCGACGCCGCGGAGCCGGCGCGCGGCTTCGACCACCACGACCCCGACCTCGTCCGCGATCCCGAGTCGGTCTTCGGGCCGGTTCGGGAGGCGCAGCCGCTCGTCCACTCGGAGCGGTACGGCGGCTTCTGGCTGCTCACCCGGTACGACGACGTCGTCGCGGCGACGCTCGACTGCGAGGCGTTCACGTCCGCCGTCCCGGGCACGACGCTCATCCCGCCGACGCAGCCCCGCCACGACCCGCTGCTGCCGATCGAGCTCGACCCGCCCGAGCACACGCGCTACCGGGCGCTCGTGAACCCGCTGTTCGCGAAGCCGCGCATCGACACGCTGCGCCCCGACCTCGAAGCGCTCGCGACCCGGCTGCTCCAGGCGTTCGTCCGCAAGGGCGGCGGCGACGTCATGGCGGACTTCGCCCACCCGATGTCGCTCGGCTCGCTCGCGCGGCTGATGGACCTTCCCGAGGCCGACGAGGGCCGCTGGTTCGACTGGGTCGAGCGGATGTACTCCAACGCGCTTCGGGACAAGGAGGACCAGGCGCAGGCCGTCCACGATGCCGAGGCCTACATCGACGAGCGGATCGCGGAGCGCAAGCGGGAGCCGCGTGACGACTTCCTCGGGCTGCTGCTCCAGGCCGAGGTCGAGGGCCACCGCCTGTCCGACCTCGAGGTGCGCCAGTTCGGGATGCTGATGCTGCTCGCGGGGTACGAGACGACGTCCGGGGCGATGGGCATGAGCCTCCTGCACCTCGCGGAGCACCCGGAGCAGCGCGCGGACCTGTTCGGCGATCCGGATGGGCTGGCCCACACCGCCGTCAACGAGCTCCTGCGCGTCGTGTCCCCCGTGCAGACGTTCGGCCGCAACGCCGCCCACGACGTCGAGCTGTATGGCGAGACGATCCCGGCGGGCGACGTCGTCCTGCTCGGGTACGGCGCCGCGAACCGGGACCCGCGCGCGTTCGACCAGCCGAACGACGTCGTCCTCGACCGGCACCCGAACCGCCACCTCGCGTTCGGGCACGGGCGGCACCTGTGCCTCGGCGCCAACCTCGCCCGGCTCGAGCTCACGATCATGACCGAGCGGTTCGCCGCGCTCCTCCCGGAGTTCCGCCTGGACCCCGCGTACACGCCGGCGTGGAAGCCGCGCGGCGACGTCCGGGCGCTCTCGTCGCTCCACCTGCTCGCCGGCGCCGGGTAGCTCAGCCGCGATGACGCCGCTCCCTGCTCCCGCTGGTCTCGTCGGCGCGCGCCCGGATCTGCCCAGTCGCTCGCCGTGGATCGCGCAGCTCAGCCCGGACGGCCCGCGGCGCCCGCTGCGCGCGGACGTCGAGGCCGACGTCCTCGTCGTCGGCGCAGGGATCGCCGGCATCGCGACGGCATTCTTCGTGCTCCGGTCGACGTCGATGCGCGTGCTCCTCGTCGAGCGCGACCGCGTGGGCCGCGGTGCGACCGGGCGGAACGCGGGGCAGCTCACGACCTACTTCGAGCGGCCGCTCGCGAGCATCGCGACCCAGTTCGGCGAGAGCCTCGCCGCCGAGGCGCAGCGCGGGTTCGACGACGCGCACGACCTCCTCGACCTGATGGCCGCCGAGTCAGGCTCGACGGTGCGCATCGAGCGGTTCACCGGCCACATGGGGATGTCGACGCTGAACCACGTCACCGTGCACCTGCGGAACAACCTCGTGCGGCGGCGCGGCGGGCTCCGCGAGGAGTCGTGCGTCGTGTCCGAGGACGCCGACTTCCTGGACGCCATCCCGTCCGAGCTCGAGGGCCTGTTCAGCGTCGTCCCCCAGGCGCGGATCCGCGAGCTTCTCGAGCTCGACGACGACCGGTATCGCGCCGTGCTCTCGGATCGCAAGGGCTGCGCGAACAGCGGCCTCCTGGTCCAGCAGGTGCTCGCGTTCCTGGAGACCCGCTACGCCGATCGCTTCCGGTACGCGGACGGCACGCACGTCGACCGGCTCGTGGTGGGCGACGGCGGCGTCCGGGCCGAGGCGAGCGGCCGGCGGATCCGGGCTGGGGCCGCGGTGCTGTGCACGAACGGCTTCACCGGCCACGTCGTCGAAGACGGCCATGGCGACCGCGTCGAGCTCGACGAGGCGCAGCGGATCACGGGCACGATCGGGTTCATGGCCGCGTTCGTCGAGGACGAGCGCCGGGAGCCCGCGGCGATGAGCTACATCCGGAACGCCGAGATCGGCGGCCCGACGCCGTACGTGTACGTCACCCGCCGGACCTACGACCGGCCCGACGGCGAGGTGACCCTGACCTGCATGGGCGGCCCCGAGTGGCCGATCGACCACCCGTGGGCGGCCGACGAGCCGTTCCCGGGCGAGCTCCTCGCGCAGATGGACGACGTCGTCCGGCCGTATGCGCAGCCGAGGCGGCCGCCCGGGCTCGCGTACGACTTCCAGTGGCACGGGCTCATGGGCTACATGCCCGGAATGGTGCGCGTGATCGGCGCGCATCCGCGCCACGGGCAGCTGCTCTACAACCTCGGCTGCAACGGCGTCGGGTTCCTGCCGTCGATCTTCGGCGGGGAGCGCATCGCGCGGATCCTCACCGGAGAATCGCTCGCGCCCAGCGTCTTCGACCCTCGCTGAGGGCTACTGGTCCTCGTTGGCCTCGGCCATCTCGATCGCGGATGCGAGGTCCGCGGCCGCCAAGCCGCGCGGCTCCTTGCCCTTGGGCCAGTAGAGCTCCTTGTGGACCTGGTCCTCCGGGTAGCCGCGGTCGAGGAGCGTCTGCTCCGCCGCGACGATCATGTCCGGGTTGCCGCAGATGTACGCGATGGAGTTATCCGGCGTGAGCCCCAGCTCGTCCAGCACGGGCGCGAGGATCGCCTCGACGCGGCCCGTGCGACCGGTCCAGCCCTCGTTCGACGGGTCGTTGGGGCGCGACACCGTCGGGATGAACCGCACCGGGTACTCGCCGGAGCGCTCCCAGCCCTCGAGCAGCGGCACGTAGCCCAGCTCGTGCGCGTACGAGACGCCGTTGAGCATCACGGCCGGGCGCGGCGTCCCGTGGATGAGCAGCTCGCGCATCATCGCGACGAACGGGGCATTGCCGGTGCCCGACGAGATGAAGATGTGCTGGCGGTCGTCGTCGGGCAGCAACGTGAACTTGCCCTTGGGGCCGATGATCCGCATCCGGTGCCCGACGGGCAGGTCGAACAGCAGCGGCGTGAACGTCCCGCCGAGCACCTTGCGGACGTAGAACTCGTAGCCCTCGGTGTCGGCGACCGACGGCGGCGATGCGACCGAGTACGGCCGCTGGACCATGCGCTCGCCCTGCTTCACGCCGATCGTCATGTACTGGCCGGCCTGGAACGGGATCGCCGGGCCGTCCATCTTGACCCAGAAGGAGGCGAGATCCGGGCTCAGGTCCTCGCGGCGCGTGTAGGTCGCGTTGTAGACCGGGTCGTCGGCCACGATCGGCGGGGCGTCCTGCTGCTGCGTCGTCACGCGGGCAGTGTACCGCCGGGGCACCGCCCGACCGGGGACCTCCGGCAGGGTCGCGCCGCGCCGTTCGGACCGACCTTCGCTCGTCGCAACCCCCTCGCAACCGGGACCGCCGGGGCCGCGGCGTACAATCGGCGGGACCCTGACGCTCATCCCGGGCTCGCCTGTCGCGCGGCCCGACGTCCGAACCCAAGGAGCCCATCCAGGATGGTCCAGAGCCCGACCACGTCCGAGCGGCACCACGTCGCCGCCAAGCGCTACATCTACGCCTGGGGCGCGGGGACCGCCGAAGGCAACGGGGGGATGAAGGACCTGCTCGGCGGCAAGGGCGCCGGCCTCGCCGAGATGACGATCGCGGGGCTCCCGACGCCGCCCGGGTTCACGATCACGACCGAGGCGTGCAACGACTACTTCGCCAACGGCGAGCAGCTCCCCGAGGGCCTGTGGCAGGACGTCCAGGACGCGATGCACCAGGTCGAGGAGCGCTCCGGCAAGGGGTTCGGCGACCCGTCCAACCCGCTGCTCGTCTCGGTCCGCTCCGGCGCCAAGTTCTCGATGCCCGGGATGATGGACACGGTCCTCAACCTCGGTCTCAACGAGGCGACGCTGCGGGGCCTGATCGCGCTCAGCGGCAACGAGCGCTTCGGCTGGGACGCGTACCGCCGGTTCATCGGCATGTTCGGCCGGATCGTGATGGACGTGAAGGCGGAGCGGTTCGACGAGCCGCTCGAGGCCCGAAAGCACGCGATCGGGCCCGACGCCAAGGACACGGACCTGACGGTCGACGACCTCAAGGCGCTCGTCGACGAGTACCGGCAGGTCGTGCGCGAGGACACCGGCCGCGAGTTCCCGTCGGACCCGTGGGAGCAGCTCGACCTCGCGATCAAGGCCGTGTTCGCCTCGTGGTTCGGCAAGCGTGCGAACGACTACCGCAACAGCCAGAAGATCGCCCACGACCTCGGCACCGCGGTCAACGTCGTCACGATGGTGT
The DNA here is from genome assembly GCA_025935925.1 of Chloroflexota bacterium. Lineage (GTDB taxonomy): Bacteria > Chloroflexota > Limnocylindria > Limnocylindrales > CSP1-4 > CAIXZV01. Next base: position 44,531 of record JAICUI010000004.1, on the reverse strand, counting down.
TCGGGAACATGGGCGACGACTCCGGCACGGGCGTCGCGTTCACGAGGAACACCTTCGACGGCAGCAAGGAGCTGTACGGCGAGTACCTGACCAACGCCCAGGGCGAGGACGTGGTCGCGGGCATCCGCACGCCCGAGAAGATCAGCCAGCTCAAGGCGGCCATGCCCGAGGCCTACGACGAGTTCGTGCGCATCGGCAATCAGCTCGAGTCGCACTACCGCGACGTGCAGGACCTCGAGTTCACGATCGAGAAGGGCCGCCTGTACATGCTCCAGACGCGGGTCGCGAAGCGGACCGCGGCGGCGGCCGTGAAGATCGCGGTCCAGATGGTCGACGAGGGCGTGATCACCAAGCGCGAGGCGGTCGAGCGGATCGAGCCCGCGCAGGTCGACCAGCTGCTGCGGGCGACGTTCGACCAGGAGGCGCTGCGCGGCGCGACGAAGATCGTCAACGGGCTCAACGCCTCGCCGGGCGCGGCCGTCGGCCGGGCCGTGTTCGACGCCGACACCGCCGTCGAGTGGGCGGCGAAGGGGGAGCCCGTCGTCCTCGTCCGGATCGAGACGTCGCCGGACGACTTCCACGGCATGGCCGTGGCCCAGGGGATCATCACGGCCCGGGGCGGCGCGACCTCGCACGCGGCGGTCGTCGCGCGCCAGATCGGCAAGCCGTGCGTCGCGGGCTCCGCCGACCTGTTCGTCGACTACGGCGGCAAGCAGGCGCACTGCAACGTCACCGGCACCGAGTTCAAGCAGGGCGACTGGGTGAGCCTCGACGGCTCCGCCGGCGCGCTGTACCTCGGCGCGCTGCCGACCGTCGAGGCGCGGTTCGAGGACCAGCCCGAGCTGCAGCAGATCCTGGGCTGGGCGGACGAGATCCGGCGACTCGGCGTGTGGACGAATGCCGACAAGCCCGAGGAGGCGGCACAGGCCCGCGCGTACGGCGCGCAGGGCATCGGCCTGTGCCGGACCGAGCACATGTTCCGCGAGGGCGACCGCCTCGAGATCGTCCGCGGCGCGATCCTCGTCGCCAACGACGCCACCCGCGCGAAGGCCAAGGCCGCGGCGGGCGGGCAGCTGACCGACGCGGAACGGTCGGTCGTGTCCACGTTCGACGCGGCCATGGCCAGGCTCGAGCAGCTCCAGCAGGGCGACTTCGAGGGGATCTTCCGCGCGATGGACGGCCTGCCGGTCGTCGTGCGGCTCATCGACCCGCCACTCCACGAGTTCCTGCCCAACCTCGAGGAGCAGCTCGTCAAGGTCACCCGTGCCGAGGACGCGGGCGGCGCCTCCGAGGAGGACAAGCGCCTGCTCGCGACGATCAAGTCGATGCACGAGCAGAACCCGATGCTCGGGCTGCGCGGCTGCCGGCTCGGCCTGATGATCCCGGACTTCGTGAAGATCCAGACCCGGGCGATCCTCAACGCGCAGATCGCCGTCCGCAAGGCCGGCGGCAACCCGATCGCCAAGATCATGATCCCCCTCGTCGGCCACGTGAACGAGCTCGCCGAGACGCGGCGGATCCTCGAGGCGGAGGCCGAGGCGGTGCGCCAGGCCGCCGGCGGCATCGACGTCGACTACAAGTTCGGCACGATGATCGAGGTCCCGCGCGGCGCGCTCACGGCCGACGAGATCGCGCAGCACGCGAGCTTCTTCTCGTTCGGCACGAACGACCTGACGCAGATGACGTTCGGCTACAGCCGCGACGACGCGGAGGGCGGCTTCCTCCTCAAGTACGTCGAGGACAAGATCCTGCCGTTCAACCCGTTCCAGACGCTCGACGACGCCGTCGCCGGGCTGATGAAGATCGCCGTCGACAAGGGACGCAGCACGCGCCCGGACATCGAGCTCGGGATCTGCGGCGAGCACGGCGGCGACCCGGAGTCGATCCACAAGTGCGAGCGGATCGGGCTCGACTACGTGTCGTGCTCGCCGTTCCGCGTCCCCGTGGCGCGGCTCGCGGCCGCCCAGGCGGTGCTCGCGACGGCTCACGACCGGTAGCTCGCCCGGCTCCCGCGCGACCGCCCGCGCAGGACCATCTGCGCCCGCAACAGCGGCGGAATCGCTGGACCCGTTGACCGTCGCGGTGGCACCATTGGCCACCCACCAGCCTGGCTCGGGCATCGACGGAGAGGGCAGTTGCGAGACGCGCGCGGCGCGGGCGAGGGCCGAGCGGAGCGGCTCGGCACACCGAGGGTCGTCCCCGCCAAGGTCAGGCCGCCCCTGCCCGTCCAGGCGCCCCTGCCGCGCGAGCGCATCGAGGCCCGGCTCGCCGACGCGTTCGGCAAGCGGCTGACGCTCGTCGTCGCGCCCGCGGGATCGGGCAAGACCACGCTCCTCGCGCGCTTCGCGACGGCGAGCGGCGCCGCGGTCGCCTGGTATCGGGCGGAATCGTGGGACGCGGACGAGGCGTCGTTCGTGCGCCATCTCGAGGCCTCGCTCGCGGACGCGGTGCCCGGCATCGCCGGCGGCTGGGCGTCCGTCGAGGACGCGGCCCGGGACCTCGAGGCCGCCGCCGCAACACGACGCGGCCCGGTCCTGCTCGTGATCGACGACTTCTACTACCTCGAGGACACGGCGGCGGAGGCGGCGTTCGGCCGGTTCGTGGACTACGCGCCGGACTGGCTCACGCTGGTCGTCGCGCCGCGCGTCGCGCCCGGGCTGAACCTGTCGCGGCTGCGCCTCGCCGACGAGCTGCTCGAGGTGTCCGCGGACGATCTCCGGTTCCGCGCCTGGGAGGTGGAGCAGCTGTTCCGCGACGTCTACCACGACCTCGTGGCGCCGGCCGACCTCGCGGTGCTCGCCCGCCGGACCGAGGGCTGGGCGGCCGGCCTCCAGCTGTTCCACCTCGCGACCCGCGGGCGCTCACCCGAGGAGCGGCGGCGGGTCCTGGGCGGCCCCGGGTCGTCGGGCCGGCTGCTGCGCGAGTACCTCGCCCAGAACGTCATGGCCGGGCTGCCCGTCGAGCTGCAGGTGTTCCTGCTCGACACGTGCGTGCTCGGTCGGCTGTCGGGCACGTTGTGCGACCGCATTCGCGGGGCCACCGGGAGTCGCGCGCTCCTCGACGAGCTCGCGCGGCGCGGCGTCTTCACCGTCCCGATCGAGGATGGGACGGACGCGTACCGGTATCACGAGGTGCTGCGCCAGCACCTCGACCGGATGCTCGTCGAGGAGATCGGCGAGGCCGCGGCGCGCGAACGCCACGGGCGCGCCGGACGGTTGCTCGAGGACGACGGCGCGTACGCCGAGGCGCTGCGGGCGTACTCGCGCGCCGAGGACTGGGCGGCGGTCCGCCGGCTCCTCGGCGGCGAGGGTGAGCGGCTGGCCGCGAGCCGCGAGGGGCGCTGGATCGAGGAGCTGCCGCCGGCCATCGAACGCCACGATCCGTGGGTCGCGCTCGCCGCCGCGCGCCGCGCCCGGAACGACGGCCGGTGGTCCGCCGCCCTCGCAGCGTACGCGCACGCGGAGGCCGGGCTCGGGCCCGCGCGGTCCGCCGAGGCGCCGCGAAGCGAGCGGCTCGCGCTCGCGGCCTGGCTCGATCCGGGCGCCGTGCCGCCCGCGGACGCCTCGGGGGCGCTGCGCGCCGGGCTCGTTCGCGACCCGTCGAACGCGGCTCGCGAGGTCGCGCGACGGGGCCACGAGGCCGGACCGGTGGCGCGGGGGCTGCTCCTCCTCGCCGCGGGCGAGGTGCTGGCCGCCCGCCGTGTCCTCGACGCGGCCGCCGAGGCCGGCGATGGTGGGCCGATCGCCGCGGCGGCCGCGCGGCTCGGGGCGACGGTGGCGGCGGTCCTCGCTGGCGAGCCGGCCGGCGCGCGCGCGTTCGACCGCGCCGTCGAGGAGGCGGAGCACGCGGGCTCGGCGTGGCTGGCTCGTCTCGCGCGGGCGATCGGCGAGCTGCTCGGCGAGACCGCGCCGTCGGGGGCGGTCGCGCCGCCGGCCGCCGCGCGGGATGCGGACGCCTGGCCGGCGGACGATCCGTGGGGAGACGCGCTCACGCAGCTGGCCGCCGGATGGGCGGGCGTGGATGGCCCTGAGGCCGCGTTGGTGTCCGCCGAGGCGGCGGGCGACGCGTTCCGCCGGCTCGGGACCGGCGTCCCCGAGGCGTGGGCGCGCGGCATCGCGGCGCTCGCCGGAGCCCGCGCGTCCGTCCCCGACGCGCGTGAGGCTGCCGCGTCCGCGGAGGGCCTCGCCCGCGCGACCGGAACCGCGGCGGCGCGGCAGCTGGCGCACGCGGCGCTCGCGTTCGTCGAGCCCGCGCGGGCAGGCGATCACCGGCAGCTGGAGACCGCGGCCGCCGCGGAGACCGGCCTCGTGCTGCCGGCGTGGGCGTGCGCTGGGGAGATCGCTCCGGACGACGCGACACCCGCCCGTGCGGTCGCGCTCGTGCCGGTGTTCGCGGACGGGCCGGCGGCGGCACCCGCCGGGCGAGCCGACGCCGGCGTCCGCATCCGGACTCTGGGCGGCTTCGTCCTGGAGATCGGCGGGCGCTCGGTGCCGCTCGACGGCGTGAAGCCACGCGTCCGGTCGCTGCTGCGCCTGCTCGCGGTCCATGCCGGCGCGCCTGTCCACCGCGAGGTCATCCAGGAGACGCTGTGGCCCGACGCCGACGCCGCGGCCGGCGCGCGGAGCCTGCACGTCGCCCTGTCGGCGCTGCGCAAGCTCCTCGACGACGTCGCCGACGCGCCGGGCGGTCGCCTGATCGCGCGCGACGGCGACGCGTACCGGCTCGCGGTCGGCGCCGAAGACGTCGATCTCGGCCGCTTCGACCGCGCGGTCGCGGCGGGCAGGGGAGCCAGGGCGCGAGGCGTGGCCTCGGCCGACGCCTTCGCGGCCGCTCTCGACCTGTACACGGGGGATCTCCTGCCCGAGGAGGGTCCGGCCGAGTGGGTCGCGGACCGCCGCGACCAATACCGCGCGCGGGCGATCGAGGCCGCGACGTCGCTCGCGGAGGAGTCGCTGCTCGTCGAGGACCTCGCGACGGCCGCTCGCGCCTGCCGGTTCGGGCTCGGCCTCGATCGCTACCAGGACGGGCTGTGGCGGATGCTCATCTCGGCGCGCGAGCGCGGTGGCGAGTCGGGCGCCGCGTCACGCGAACGGCGCGAGTACGCGCAGGTCCTCAACGAGCTCGGGATCGGCAGCGAGGTCGCCGCGGCCGCGCCCTAGGTCTTCTTGTTGAACTCGAGCTCCGAGATCGACAAGGGGGCGCCCGCCGGCCCGTTCGTGTCGAGGACGGTGATCGTCAGCGAATCGATGCCGTCCTTCGACACCGGGAACGACTGCTTGTCCTTCGTGTCGGCGAGGTCGATGTCCTGGCTCGAGCCGTCGGGGAACGTGATCCGGAGCTTCGCCGGCCGCTGGAGGTCGACGAACTTCGTCGAGTTGCCGGCGTAGACCAGCAGGAACATCAGGTCGATCCTGTCCTTGAACGTGACCTTCAGCCCGGGGGCCTTCGACGTCGACTGCCAGTCGGTGTTCGTCGCCTTGTCCCAGACGAGCGCGGGCGGATGGTCCTTGACGTCGGCGCCCGCGTCCAGGGACGTCACCGACGTCGGCGTGACGATCTGCGGCGTCGGCGCGATCGCCTTGCGGATGTTGTCGACGATGTGCTGGGGTCCGCCGCTCAGCGCGCCGTCCACCATGCCGTGGACCGACGGGATGCCGATGTAGCCGAGGAACCCGATCGCGACGACGATGCCCAGCAGGCCCACGACCATGCTCCGGCCCTTGGCGAAGCTGCGGAGCAGGCCGCCGATGCCCTGGCGGGGAGCCTTGACCGAGCCCTTCTGCATCGAGTCGATGCGCTCGCCCGCGGCGTACTGCTTTGCCTGCTTGCCGCCACCGAAGATCCGTCGGTACCACGGCAGCTTCGGTGCCGCGACGACCTTGGCCTCGACGAGGCTGGCGCCGCAGCGGCGGCAGAACTTGCGAGCGGGATCGTTCGGCTCGCTGCACGCGCCGCAGATGCGGTCGCCGGGCTGGGCGACGCGTTCGGGGACGGACGTGGCCGGCTTCGGCGCCGGTCGGGCGACGTCCTGCGGCCGTCTCGACTGGATGCCGTCGTCGGGTGCGACGGGCGGGCGTGCGGCGGGCTCCGTCGTTGCCGCCGCGGTCGCGGCGCCGGCCATGGCGGCGGTCACGGGCGCCGTCGGGCGGACCGCCGCCGGCTGCTGCCCGGCCGTCGGCGCGACGGCCGGTGGCGTGGTATGCGCTGCCGTACCCGGCGGCGGAGGCGGAGGCGTCGCCGCGATCCGCGTGACGGCAGGCGGCGCTGACGTCGTCGCGGAGGTCGACGGCGCGACCGGCTGACCCCAGCCCGGGATCGCGCCGGCAGCCGCGGGCCGCGCGCCCGATGGCGAGGAGCCCGGCGGCGTCGCTGACGGAGCGACGGCTTCGGTGGTCGGGGTTATGCCGCTCAGCGGTTCCGTCGCTGCCGCTGCGGCGGCCGCTTCCGCGGCCCCGGCCGCGAGCGTCGTCGAGAACTTCTTGGAGGCACCGCCCTTGCGCGCCTTCGGCGCCGGCGGGGGAGCGGAAACGACCGGTTCGACGGGCTCGGGCTCGAACGCCGGCACGCCTTCCGGCTCGGCGTCACCGTCTGCGGGACGATCGGCGACGCCCGGCGTGGCGGACTCCGGGGCGACCGCGGGGGTCGTGTTCGACGCCATCGCTCCGGCGGATGCGGCGGCGGCTTCTGCGGCAGCGACCGGGGGAGCTCCGGCGACGATCGCGGCCGCGGCGATGGGGTCGGGAACCGGCGCGCTCGTTGGGTCCGTTTGCGGTGCGCGGCCGGGCGCGGGCGAGGTCGGCGTTGGCGGGTCGTCGGCGGGCGTCGTCGTTGAGGTCGTCGATCCAGCTGTCGTGCGAGCGGCCTGGCGATCGGCCTCGGCCTGGCGATCGGCCTCGGCTTGGCGGTCGGCCTCGGCCTGGCGCTCAGCCTCCGCTGCAGCGGCTTGCCGCTCCGCCTCGGCTCGGTGCTCCTCTTCCGCTGCTGCAGCCTGCCGTTCGGCTTCTGCTTGTCGCTCGGCTTTCGCCTGACGGTCGGCTTCGGCGGCAGCCTGGCGCTCCGCTTGGGCGGCCGCCTGCCGCTCCGCTTCGGCTTGCCGCTCGGCCTCGGCTTTGCGCTCGGCCTCGGCTTTGCGCTCCGCTTCGGCTTGGCGGTCGGCTTCCGCTTGCCGCTCGGCCTCGGCTTGCCGCTCGGCCTCGGCGTTGCGCTCGGCTTCGGCCTTGTGCTCTGCTTCGGCTTCCCGCTCGGCTTGGGCTTGGCGCTCGGCTTCGGCCGCCGCAGCCTGGCGCTCGGCTTCGGCTTGGCGGTCGGCTTCCGCCTTGCGCTCGGCCTCGGCCTGCCGCTCAGCTTCCGCCGCCGCGGCCTGGCGCTCCGCTTCGGCCTGACGCTCCGCTTCCGCCGCCGCAGCCTGGCGCTCGGCTTCCGCCTGCCGCTCCGCCTCGGCCTGCCGTTCCGCCTCGGCGGCCGCAGCCTGACGCTCCGCTTCCGCCTGCCGATCTGCCTCCGCTTGCCGCTCCGCCTCGGCCGCCGCAGCCTGGCGCTCCGCTTCTGCCTGACGCTCGGCCTCGGCCGCAGCAGCCTGGCGCTCGGCTTCCGCTTGCCGCTCCGCTTCCGCCTGGCGCTCCGCTTCCGCTTGGCGCTCCGCCTCGGCCGCAGCAGCCTGCCGCTCCGCCTCGGCCTGTCGCTCCGCCTCGGCCGCAGCAGCCTGTCGCTCCGCCTCGGCCTGTCGCTCCGCTTCTGCGGCGGCCTGACGATCGGCTTCTGCCTGCGGGCCTCCTGCTGCCGCGGCGGGCGCGGCATCGGGATCCGTGTCGACGAACACGACGCGGCTCGATGACGGCGCGGGGGCGGTGGGCGCGGAATCGATCGGCTCCGCGGGCTTCGACCACTCCAGGAACTGGCCGCAGTTCCCGCAGAACGCGTCGGACGGATCGTTCTGTGCGCCGCAGTTGCCGCAGACGATCAAGCGTGCACTCCCCTCAGCCGTGGAATCCCGCGCGAAGCATAGTGGCGCAGCACCCGCTTCACATCCCGGCCAGAGGTCATGCCTTGTCGGCGGCGCCCTTCACGAGCTCGATCCGGTGCATCACGTGCGCCGGCTTCGCGGCCGCCACCAGCGCGTCCAGCCGGTTCGCGTCGATCGACTTGGGATCCGGCACCCGGACGCGGACGACGACCAAGGGCTCCGGCGACCCCGGGAGGTCGCCGCCCGGATCGACGGACCAGCCGGTCGCGCCGTTCTCGACGATCTCGACGGCACCGCCGGTCTGGATCTCGACCTGGCCCGCGAGACCGGCCGCGGTCCCGCGCATCCGGTACAGCTCGACGGCGCGCGACACGATCGCCCGCCGGCGTGCCTCGTCCCAGCTCTCGTCGAGCGCGATCCCGACCCAGCCCGCGAGCCAGGTCAGGAAGTCGTCGGGCGTCAGGTACGGGTCGAGGTACGAGTCGAAGTTGTCGAGCGTGCTCCAGATCGGCGCGTACACCTGGTCGAGTGCCGCGAGGAAGCGCTGCGCGAAGTCGTCGTCCTGGTAGATCGCGGGCAGCGTCGGCCCCATCGGGTGGGCCGACACGAGTCCCTGCACGCCGCCGCGCATCAGGCGCCCTCGACCAGGACCTGGTGCTCGTAGCTGAACACCAGCGCGTGCGGCTCGAGCTCGAGGCGCTGGGTCTGCTGCCCGCGCTGCCCGGTGACCGGGTCCGCGCCGAACAGCCGCGCATCCTCGACGATCTCGGTCCCGCGCAGCGCCTGGAGCACCGAGTACACCTCGCCCACGTTGACGGGTCGGCCGAACGGCCAGCCCGACCCGTCGGGCCCGCCCGTGATCGGGTGGAAGTACTCGAACAGTGCCTGTAGCGCGTCCTCCTGGAGCCGCGCCGGGTTCGCTCGTGGGCGCGCCCGGAGGCGGGCCACGACCGTGACCCCTCGATACACCGGCGGCTCGACGTTCGCCCGCGTGCCGATCACGCGGCTCTCCTCGAGGCGGTCGGTGATCTTCTGGAGCGTGTCGTCGTTGGGGACGAGCTGGTCGAACCGCAGGCGGCCCTGCTCGGACACCGCGGACGGGACGACGAGGACGCGCACCGACCCGGCATCGGCGCCGTCGCCCGCCGCGACCGCGCGCACGCGCGCGACCTCCGGGGCGGCCTCGCGCGCGAGCTGCTCGTAGTCCTCGGTCGTCACGGCGCGCCCGCGCGCCCGGAGCCGGATCGGCCCGCGCAGCTTCGCGTTCTCGATGTCCTCGGCGTCCACGCCGCCCCGCGCGGGCCGCCGGTTCTCGACGCGCGACACGAACGGGATCGAGGCCTTCATGACGCTGATCGCCCGAGGCGCGACGTTGCCGCGCCGGCCGCCGCCCACCCGGTACTCGCGCAGCCGGAGATGCGCGCCCTTGGCCGGGATCTTGCCGTATTGCCGCAGCCCGCCGTCGGCGAGCCGCACCGCCGGGCCGAGAAGGACCTCGCCGGCGGCGAGATCGAGCGTGAAGTGCTTGTCGTCCGGGCCGCTCGCCGCGAAGTCCGCGACGAACGTCCACTCGTCCCAGCCCTCGTCGTCGGACACCTCGAGCACGGCGGGATCGTCGGCCGGCACCACGGGACCCTTCTTGAGCGGGAACCGCTGGCCCGGGATCTCGGCCGAGACGCCGACCTCCTCGTCGTGGACGAGCTCGGCGTTCACGGCCTCGACGGTCCCGCCGATCGTGATCGCGGCGAGCCCGGTGACGCTCGGCGACGCGCTGTACGCCGGCTGGCCCTCGTAGGCCTCGGTCACCCGGGCCCGGAGCCAGCCGGCCCGCTGCTTCGCGAGCAGCGACGCGACGTGGCCCTTCGGGACGTGCAGCACCACGTCGCCGTCGCGGTTGAGACCGCCGGTCGTGTCGGTGTCGAGCTCGCACGGCTCCCAGTCGTCGCCTGTCCACGCCTCCCAGGCGAGCGGCGGGTTCGTGGGATCCACGCCGACGCCCTCGATGTGGGCGTTGAACCGGAGCCGCACGGCATTCGACGGCACCGCGTCCGACAGGCCGACGTACAGTGCGTCGCCCGGCTGCGGCACCTCGTGAAAGCCGTACACGTCGGCGCCCTTCTGGAGCGCCTCGGTGTGGTCGCGGAAGGTCTTGCCGTCGATCATCGAGCCGAGCCGTGCCAGCGAGCACGGGACGATCGGCAGCGCCCCGGTCGTGGCGAACAGGATCGCCTCGGAGGTGTCCGTGCGGAGCGTCGCGACCTGCGTCCCGGCGGCGATCGAGACCACGTCCGGCTGGGGGGCCGACAGCCAGAACGTGACCTGCGTCCGGGCCGCGGTGGCCGGGAACAGCGTGACGCCGATGAGCTCGAGGAACTTGACGTAGTGCCGGTCCGGGACGCGGTTGAGCCGGTAGACGACCTGGTCGGTCATCCACGCGAACAGCTCGATCAGCGTCACGCCCGGATCCGACACGTTGTGGTCGGTCCACTCGGGGCACTTCTGCTGGACGAGCCGCTTGGCCTCGTCGACGAGGTCCTGGAAGCGGCGGTCGTCGAGGTTGGGGACCGGCAGGGCCATGGTCAGTCTCCTCCCGGGATCACGTAGAACGGGAACACGAGGTTGCGGCGGTCGTTGGTCGCCTTGATCGCGTAGCGGACGTCGATGTACAGGAGCGCGGGGCTGACGCGGTCGATGCTCACGACGACGTCCTGGACCTCGATCCGCGGCTCCCACTGGCGGAGCGCGGCACGCACCTCGCCCTCGATCGCGTGGGCGGTCTCGCTGTCGGCGGACGCGAAGAGGTACTCGTGGATCCGGCAGCCGAACTCCGGTCGCATCGGCCGCTCGCCGGGTGACGTCCCGAGGATCAGCCGGATCGCCTCCTCGATCTCCTGCTCGCGCGAGACGAGCGCGATCCCGCCGGTCGAGTCCACGCGCAGGGGGAACGCCCAGCCGCGGCCGATGAACTGCTCCGTCACGTCGTCTCCCGCCCGCTCAGTTGATCTTCACCGTGGAGCCCTTGAGCGACAGCTCGCCCGAGGCCTCGATCTTCATGGAGCCGCCGGCCTTGATCGACACGTCGCCCTGGGCATCGACCGTGACCTTCCCGGTGCTCTCGATCCGGAGCTCCTTGTGTTTGTCGTCCAGCACGACGTTGACCTCGCCGTTGGCGGTCAGGAGCTGGATCAGGGAGTCGTTCTGGCCCTCGAACAGGCTGATCTTGTGGCCGGTCCGGGAGGTGAACCCGAAGTACGTCACGGTGCCGTTGTCGAGGTCCTCGTCGTAGTTGAACGGGATCGCGTCCTTGCCGTTCCACAACCCGCCGAGGACGATCGGGTGGTCGAGGTCGCCGTGCTCGAACGCGAGCAGCACCTCGTCGTTGACCGACGGCAGCCACGTCACGCCGGCCGTCGTGCCGGCCCCCGGGGCGGCGACGCGCGCCCAGTACGAGACCGCGTCGTCCGCGAGCCACGGGTACTTGACCTTGACGCGGCCCAGCTCGTCGGGATCCTTGTTGTCGCTCACGATGCCGACGACGACGCCGTACAGCTTGTCGCCGCCCGCAAGGCCCTGGGACACGAGGCCGAGGATCGAGCGATCCTGGCGGCCCGTGAAGTCGAGCGCCGTCTGGTAGACGCCGTTGCTGAACTCGTGGCGCGAGCCCGAGATGACCCACTTGCCGACGAGCGCCGGATCGACGCCCGACACGCTGACCGCCGTCCCGGCCTTGAGCTTCGGGTCGCCGACCGCGACCGCGGTCGCCTCGAACGCCGCGCTGCCGACCTGGCCCGCCCGCGCGTTCGCCAGCACGTCGGCGTCGGCCTGCGTCGAGACCGGGTGATCGACGACGACCAGCGTCTGGCCGCCGACCTTGTCGGCGAGGTCCGTCGGCGTCACGCCGCTCTCGAGCTCGGTGTTCGCGGCGGCCGGCGTGCCCTTGCCGATCACCGCCTCCTTGGCCTTGGGATCCCAGCCTCGGACCTCGACCTCGGACACCTGCGCGACAGCGCTCATGCGCGCCCGGAACTCGACGAGGTTCACGCCCCAGACGAGGGTCGCGCCGCCGGCATCGCTGGGCTCGCCCTCGTCCGGGCCGCCGGACGACTCGACCGGCTTCTTGAACAGCAGCGTGTCGCCGTCCACCCGGCAGTCGAATCCCGCGCGGAGCGCGATCGCGTACAGGAAGTCGAGGTCCGACTGGTTGACCTGGAACACGTGGTCGAGCGTGCCGTCGGTCTCGTCCGCGTCGGCCTGGAGGCTCGCGCCCGACGCGATCTGCTTCGCGACGTCGGACAGCTTCACGTTCTCGAACGTCTTCGTCTTCCGGCCCGCCGCGAGGCGGTGCGACTTGTCGTAGCCGCGGACGATCGCCCGCGCGCCGAGCGTGTCGTAGTCCGCCTCGACCGAGGTCACCTCGCCCTTGATCAGCACCGCGTCGGCGTCGTCCGACTGCGACGTTGCCGAGATCTCGATCGCCTTGCCGATCTCGAGCCCCGCGTTGCCGAGGATGTCCCGATCGCGGTCGCGGAACACGACCGTGAACATGTCGGGCATCGCCAGCCGGTCCACGACGAGGACGCTCTCGATCGACGCCGCGACGGCGGGATCGAGGTCGCTCCCGTCGACCTTGACGGTCGCCGTGCTCGGGACGGAGGCGGTCAGCGGCATGCGGTCAGCCCTGGCGCGCCGCGTCGGCCTTGGTCGGCATCAGCAGCGCGGCGCCCGGCTGGAGCGACATCGGGTCGTCGATGCCGTTGAGCTCCGCGATCGCCCGCCAGTACGACGGCTTGCCGAGCTCACGGTACGCGAGGCCCTGCAGCGACTCGCCCTCGATCACGGTGCGCACCCGGCGGCTGTTGATCGAGTGCGACGTCGGGTTTGTCCCGGGCGGGTTCTCGGGCATCACCTCCTCGATCGTGAGATCGACCTTGGCCTGGACCGGGATGCCGTTCATCCGGAAGACCGTGTAGCTGATCCGGAGCGAGGTGATGTAGCCCCAGAAGCCCTGGAGCTGCGGGTTGCCCCAGTCGAAGCCGATCTTGGGCGGCCGGGCGTTGGGCTGGGTCGGGTCCTTGGGGACCGTCCAGCCGAGCAGCCGGGTGATCGCCGGCGTCACGTCGCCCTCGGCCGCCGCGAAGTCGTCGAAGAAGAGCTGCATCGTCAGCGACAGCGGGCCGCTGCCGGAGTAATGGGGCGTCCCGCCGACCTGCTGCGGGCTCTCGTTGCGCTGGACCGACGTCGTCCGCGACAGGGAGTACTCGGTCGGGTTGAACATGCACGGCAGGGGATCGGTGTTGTCCGGGGAGTCCGGCTCGCCCGACTTCACCGTGAGCTTCGCCTTGGTGGGCTTGGTCAGCCCGAGGAGGTCTCCGCCGAAGGTCGCGGCGGCGCCCGCGGCGGCCCCGGCGATGTCCAGTCCCATCGATCAGGACCTCAGAACGACACGCTGGCGGAGCCGCCGACGGCGCCCGCGAGCGCGCCGACCGCGGATCCGAGCAGGCCGCCGAGCAGGCTGATCTCCTGGTACGCGACCTCGAGCGTCTCCGTGGACACCGCGTTGCTCATGATGTCGAGCGAGGGGCCGGTCCACTTCACCGGGACGACGCCGACGAGGCTCCACGTCGTGATGTCGTCGCCCGCGGCGGTCATCGCCGTCACCGCCATCGTCTGGGGCTTGATGGCCACCTGGTTGCTGACCAGCCAGGCCATCAGGAGCGGCGACGTCATGTCGACGGGTCGCGACAGCCGAAGGTTCGTGAACTTCGCCGGGCCGATGATCTTGTGCATGTACCCGTTCACGCCGCCCTCGCGGTACTCCGTGACCTGGTACTCCATGCCGAGGCCATCGACCTTGGTCCAGATGCCGAGCGGGATCATCCCGTCGATCGAGACGCGGTAGAAGACGTTGACGGCGGGGTCCATCGGGCTCCTCGCTAGAAGGCGTCGAAGCCGAGGCCGCGGGCCTCGCGCTCGTTGATGATCTCGGCGCGCAGCTGGCCGCGGACGCGGCCGAACAGCTGCTTGGCGAGCTCGTCGAGCTCGCGGTCGGTCCGGCCGGTCTGGCCCCCGGCGGCGGGGGGTGCCGTGCCGGCCTCGCGCTGGACGACCGGGGTCGACGTGAAGGTCGGCAGCGCGGCGGCGGGGGACGGGCTGGTCTGAACCGTGGGGGCGGGTGCTGTGGACACCGGCGCCTCGATGCGGCCCGCGGGCGCGGCGACCGGCTGGGCGATCACGAGCGGCGCCGGCGCGGCTCCGGCCGCGGCGGTCGCGCGCGCCAGCTGGAGCGTCGGCGCGATCGAGGTCGCGGGGGCGGGGGCGCGGCGCGCGATCGAGGGTGCCGGGACGCCGCCCGGCGCGCCGAGGCTGGCGGCCTGGGCGAGCCCCGGGCTGCCGAGCGCCGGGCTGTGCGCGCCGTGCCAGCCGGTGCCCACGGCCGGGGGCTGGACCGGGGCCGGATCGGGCGCCGCAAGGCGCTGCAGCGGGACCGCGTCGGGCGTCGGGGTCGGCCGCGCGTCGCTCGCGACCGTCGCCGGCAGGCCGTCGCCCGACGGCCACCGTGCGGCCACCGGGAGCGCGGGTTCCGGAGCGTCGTCGGCGCCGGCCTGTCGCTGCACCGCGACCGAGGGACGGATCGGGCGGGCGCCGGCGAGCGGCAGGATCGTCGGCGAGGGGGCGGTGCCGGACGGGCTGGTCGAGGGCCCGGCGGCGGTGCGCGGTGACACCGGGCCCGTGCTCCGCTGGACCGGTGTCGGAGCGGCACCCGGGCGCTCGGCACGCGGACGAGCGACCGGGAGGGTGGGCAGTGCGCGGGCGGCCTCGGGACGGGGAGCCGCCGCGTGACGGTCGCCGGCCGCGCTCGTGCCGGGAGCGGCTCCCGGGCTCGTCGCCGATGCCGGCAGCAGCTCGGGCGGGACCGGTCCGGTGGTCGGGCGAGCGCCGGTCTCCGCGGCGTGGCTCGCGGCCAGCCGCTGGACGAGCGGCATGGAGGGCGCCGGGCCGCGGGTGGCGCTGTCGGGCAGCGCCTTCATCGGCGCCCCGAGGCCCGGGCGGTGCGCGAGCTCGGTCGAGGGCGACGGCACGGACCCGGCGGCCGCGGACGGTGCGGTCGAGGGCGACGGCGACGACGCGGCGGGCGTCCCGGGCGTCGGGCCCGGGCTCAGCGGCGCGCCGAGGCCCGGCTTCGATCCCGGCGTCGATCCCGCCTCGGACCAGCGCGAGATCCGGGCCGGCGCCGTGCCGCTCGCGGCGAGCGGCATGGCCGTGTCGCGCTGCACGGCCGGCGACCCCGCCGTCGGCGCGGCGGTTGCAGCGCTCGCTGGCGGCGCGGCGGATCGCTGGACGGCCGGGGCGGCGCTCCTGGTGATCGGCGGGGCGACCGTCAGCGGCCGCGCCGGCGGCGTGGCCGTATGCGATGGCGACACCGTCGCGAGCCGGCGGACCGGCTCGGGCTCGGGCGCGGATCCGGCGTCGGCGCCGGCGCCGGCCACGGACGTGCCGAGCGCGTCCGGCTCAGGGCCAGCGGCCGCGCCGGTCCACGCGGCCGGCTGCGGTTCCGCGGCGCGGCGCTGCACGTGGCGCGTCGGCATCGGCGCCTGCGAGGTCAGGCTCGGGACGGGGGACGCGTGCGCGGCCACCAGGCCGGCGGGCGCGCTGGGCGTCGACTCGTGACCCAGCGGCTGCAAGATCGGCGGCAGCGGGCGATGTCCGGGGACGTCGTGCAGGAACGGTGCCGCCGGGGCGACGAGCGGGGCGGCCGCGATCGTCCGCTGGATCGGCGGCAGCGACGCCCACGCGCCGGTGGGCGTCGCGTCGCGCTGGACGGCAGGGGCGGCCGGCTGCCCGCCGGTCGCCAGCGTCGTCGACGCGCCGCCGGAGGCGGGCTCGCCCGACGTCGTCCCGCGGCCGAAGGGCCAGGGCAGGCGCACGGGCTACTCCTCCTCGGACAGGCGCTTGTTGATGCGACCGATCTCCTCGACGAACCGCAGCCGGAGCGGGTGCTCGAGGTCGAGGATCGTGTCCATCGGCCAGTGGAAGTGGTAGGCGACGTACGCGACCTCCTCGAACAGGCGGTCGGTCGCGTACGTCACGATTCCCCCAGGCGCTGCTCACCCGCCACGTCGACGGTGAACGCGTGACTGCAGGCCGGGCAGGTCACGGAGGCCTGCGTGTGGCCTTCCTGGTTGATCCGCCGGTACAGGTCCTGCAGGAAGGCGAGGTCGGAGGCGAACAGCCCCTCGATCACGCCCGTGTGCACCTGCGGGAGCGTGCCCAGCCTGGTCACGACCCGGGACAGGAGGAGGATCGTGAGGTACGCCTCGTTCTCCCGGACCCGCGGGTCGCGCTGGGGGATGATCTCGTCGCGGGCCGTCGCGAGGCGCATCACGCCGTCGCGATGGACCGCTCCCGTCCCGTCGACGTAGCCGCGGGGGAGCACGAACGCGTATTCCGTGCGCACGGCATCGGACACGTTCGCGCTCCCGCGCTCGATCGGGATCTCGGGCAGGGCCGCGGCCGTCATCTACGGTCCTTACCCCTTGATGAGGGTCTCGCACGCCAGGGTGGCTTCCTCGATCTGCACGCCGCTTGTGGTCGCGCCACCCTCGGACAGGCTGATCTTGGACACCATGGCGTTCGTGAAGTTGTAGCGGAGGACCTCCTCGCCGAGCGTGTTCATGAGGATGACCGAGCCGTTGCGACGGTCGGGCGTCCCCTGCATCACGGCGATGTGCCAGTCCCAGAGCTCCGTCGCGCCGGTGAGGCCGCGCTTGAGCGTGACCGTCGGCGTCTTGGGCTTGCCCGGGAGCTTGGCGATCGTGATCTTGCCCTGGTCGTTGACGTAGGGGTTGTCGACGATCTCGACCTCGGAGTTGACCCCCGAGACCGAGGTGAAGTTCGCGACGACCCCGACACCGTCGATGTCGAGCAGTACGTTGCCTTGAAGGAGCGGGTCGGTGGTCGGCATCGATGCCTCCGTGCGGGTCCTGGCTCAGTCGGTGGCTATTCGGCGTTCGGGTCGCCGGAGAACTGGGCGATCCGGAACACCACGAACTCGGCCGGCTTCACGGGCGCGATGCCGATGTCGACGATCAGCTGGCCGGCGTCCCGGGTCTCGGGCGGGTTGTTCGTCTCGTCGCACACGACGAAGAACGCCTGGTCGGGCGTCGCGCCGAACAGCGCGCCGTCGCGCCAGGTCCGGAGCAGGAACGCGTTGATCGTCCGCTTGACGCGACCCCAGAGGCGGATGTCGTTGGGCTCGAAGACCACCCACTGGGTGCCCTCGAAGATCGACTCCTCGATGTAGTTGAACAGCCGCCGGACGTTGAGGTAGCGCCACGACGGGTCCGACGAGATGGTCCGCGCGCCCCAGACGCGGATGCCGCGACCGGGGAACGCCCGGATGCAGTTGATCCCGTTGGGGTTCAGCTGGTCGTGCTCGGCGTTGGTCAGGTTGAGCTCGAGGCTGATCGCGCCGCGGATGACCTCGTTCGCCGGCGCCTTGTGGACGCCGCGGGTGTCGTCGTTGCGGGCCCAGATCCCGGCCACGTGACCGGACGGCGGAACGAACCGCGCCTGGCCGGCGAGCGGGTCGAACACCTTGATCCAGGGCCAGTACAGCGTCGCGTACTTGGAGTCGTAGCCGGCCTTGTCGACCCGCCACTCCTTGACCTGCTGCGCGTTCAGGCCTGGCGGCGCGTCGAGGATCGCGACGCGGTCGCCCATGAGCTCGCAGTGGGCGATCATCGCGAGCTGGACGGCCTGCAGGCCCTCGAGGTCGATGATGCCCTGCTCGTACACGGCCATCAGGTCGGGCACGGACAGCATCGTGACCTCGTCGACCGCCTCGAGCCCGGCGAAGCCGGTCCGGTCGGCCGAGTTGCCGACGTAGTCGGTGGGCGTCACGCGCGCGGGAACCGCCGCGCCGCCACCGGCCAGCGAGACCGAGCCCGTGGCCGGGGCCGCGAGGGCGCCGCTCGCCTCCTCGATCGCGATGACCTTGGACTGCGCCTTGACCACCGTCGCGACGTTGGTCTTGCCCTTGCCCGCGGTCACGTCGTCGAACGTCTCGACGACCCGGCTGCCCTGCTTGACGACGAGCTTGAACGTGCCCTCGGCGCCGCCGGTGGCGGGCTCGACGTCGACGCTGATGTCGTTGCCGGTCGTGCCGGCCTCGATCGCGGCGACGCGGAACGCGGCCTTGCCCTTCTCGGCGCTCGGGACCTCCGCGGACGCGGTGGGCTGGACGCCATCGGCGCCGACGCGGACCACGTACGCGGCGCCACCGCCGTTGAGGAAGTAGCCGTAGACGGCGTGCGCGAGGTAGGAGCCCTCGACGAACTCCCCGAACGTGGAGGTGAACTGGTTCCAGTTCGTCACCAGCGTCGGCGTGTTGGCCGGCCCGCGGCCTGCGAGGCCGACGAAGGCGGCGACTGCCGTGCCCACGCCCTCGATGGGACGCGACCCGGCCTCGACCTCCTCGACGTACACGCCGGGCGACAGATAGTTCGGCATGCGTGGCCCTTTCCCTGCTTCCAGATCCCGACGCATGGACGCTCCCACCGGCCGGGGGCACGGACAAGGCCCGAGGGGGCGCGCGGCAGGGCGGCCTCGGGTGCCCGAAGGGGCAGCCATCGATGCCCGCTCGCATGCCCGCCGACGGGTGGCGTCCCCCGCGCGCGGGACGGACGATCGCGGCGTGATCCAGGACGTCGACCAGCTGCTCGAGCGGCTGGTGAAGCAGGAAGCGCTCAGCGGGTCGTCGGTCGAGCTCGAGTTCGACGCGCCCACGAAGGACTGGGTCGCGAGGCGCAGCGGGCCGTGCGTCAACCTCTACCTGTACGACATCCGCGAGGACCTCCAGCGCCGGGTCCCGACCTGGGAGGACGCGCGCGGCACCGACGGCACCGTGAGCGGGCGGCGCCAGCCCCCGCGCCGGTTCCGGTTGGCGTACCTCGTCACGGCGTGGACGCAGCGGCCCGAGGACGAGCACCGGCTCCTGTCGTCGCTGCTGGTGTGCATGCTGCGCAACCCGATGCTCAAGCCGGGCGACCTCGGTGGCGCGCTCGACGAGACGGACCTGCCCGTGTACATCGAGGTCGGCCAGCCGGAGAGCCAGGAACGCTCCCTGGCGGACATCTGGACGGCGCTCGGGGGCGAGCTGAAGCCGTCGCTGGACGTCGTCGTCACGGCGCCCATCGTCATCAACCTCGCGACGCCGTACGGCGCGCCGGTCACGGCCGGGCCGTCGATCGGGCTCTCGAGCACGAACGGCGCCGCGGAGGAGGCCAACGGGTCGACGAGGCGCAAGGGCCGCGCGGCCGCCGCCGAGCCCGAGCCGGTCCCGCAGGAGACCGTGCCGCACGGCGCCGGGAAGGACCAGGGCGGGATGCAGCTGCGGGTGCGCGGCACGCGCCGGTGAGCGCCGTCGTCGAGGCGCCGGCGGAGGCCGCCGGCGGCGACAGGACCGCGGACGCGTCGGACGCGAGCCTCGGCTACCTGCAGGCGCGGCTCACGCTGCTCGAGGCCCGCGTTCGATCCGCCGTCGACCGCCGGCGCACGACGGATCCCGACCCGGACGACCGCTTCCGCGGGCTGTACATCTCGGACGACCAGGTGGACGCGCTGCTCGCGGCGTCGGCGGCACCGACGGTGCCCGACGAGCTCGTGGTCGCGTCGGCGTCGCGGCTCGAGGTCCTCGACGCCCACGCCGTCACCGCGGAGGCCGCCGGTGCGACGATCCGCCTGCGCGACGCCGCCCGCGCCTTCGGGCTCGAACCGCTCGACGTCGAGCTGCTGCTCGTCGCCCTGGCGCCGGACCTCGACCCCCGGTTCGAGCGGCTGTACGGGTATCTCCACGACGACGTGTCCCGGCGGCGTGCGAGCGTCGGCCTCGCGCTCGAGCTCGCGCTCGGGTCGCGACGCGCGACCGACAGCGCGGCGCGCGCGCGGCTGGAACCCCTCGCACCGCTGGTCCGGAGCGGCCTGCTGCTCGTCGAGGACGCCGAGCGCCCGATGCTCACGCGAACGCTCCGGGTCCCGGACCGGGTCATCGCCCACCTCCTCGGGGACGATGCGCCGGACGCGCTGCTCGAGCCGCTGCTGGCGGCCTCGGTCGACGTCGACATTCCGGAGGTGGAGACGCTCGTCCGCGCCATCGCGGGCGGGCTGCCACTCGCGTACCTGCGCGAGCGACCGGGCGCGTCGGGACGCTCGCTGGGCTGGACCGCGCTCGCGAGACTGGGGCGGCCGTGCGTCGCGCTGGACCTCGACCGCCTGGCCGGCGGCGACGACCCGGCGGCGATCGCGCTCGCGGCCTCGCGCGAGGCGCGGCTCCGTGGCGCGGGGCTCGTGGTCGGGCCCGTGGAGGCGCTCGTCGAGCGTGGTGCGCCCGCGATCCGCGCCTTCGCCGAGCTGCCGGGCCCGGTCCTGGTCACGGGCGTGCGCGCGTGGGACCCCGCGTGGTCCCGCGAGCCGCCGCTGCTCCTCGATACGCCCGCGCCGGAGGTCGCGTTGCGCCACGACGTGTGGGCGCGCGCGCTCGACGGCGACGCGCCCGAGGGCTTCGACCCGGCGGTGGCGACCATCGCGTACCGCCTCGCTCCGGAGCAGATCGACCGGGCGGCGCGCGCGGCTCGCGCGGCGTCGAGCGCGGCCGGCCGGCCGATGGTGGTCGACGACGTCTGGACGGGCGCCCGCGCGCAGAACGCCGCGGGTCTCGAGCGCCTCGCCCGGCGGCTCGTGCCGTCGGTGGGCTGGGACGACCTGGTGCTGCCGCCGGTGGTCGAGCAGCAGCTTCGTGAGCTCACCGCGCGGGCCCGGCACCGCGACCGGGTCGTCGGCGAGTGGTCGATGGGCGTGAAGGGCTCCCGCGGCCTCGGGATCACGGCGCTGTTCGCCGGCGACTCCGGGACGGGCAAGACGATCTCGGCGGAGGTCCTCGCGGGCGATCTCGGCTTCGAGCTGTACGTCATCGACCTCTCGACGGTGGTCGACAAGTACATCGGCGAGACGGAGAAGAACCTCGACCGGATCTTCACCGAGGCCGATCGCGTGAACGGGATCCTGCTGTTCGACGAGGCCGACGCGCTGTTCGGCAAGCGCTCTGAGGTCAAGGACGCGCGCGACCGCTACGCGAACGTCGAGGTCGCCTATCTGCTGCAGCGGATGGAGCGCTTCGACGGCCTCGCGATCCTGACGACCAACCTCCGCTCGAACGTCGACGAGGCGTTCGTCCGCCGGCTCGATGCGATCGTCGACTTCCCGATGCCGGAGGCCGAGCACCGCCTGCGCCTGTTCGAGCTCAACCTGCCGTCGACGCTGCCGCGCGAGCACGACCTGGACCTCGGGTTCCTCGCCCGCCAGTTCCGGATCTCCGGCGGCAACATCCGCAACATCTGCGTCACCGCCGCGTACCTCGCCGCCGCCGACGGGCGGCGCGTCGGCATGGCCGACCTCGTCCGCGCGACCGAGCGCGAGTACCGCAAGCTCGGACGGCTGACCGTCGAGGCCGAGTTCGGCCCGTACATGGACCTGCTCGACCGGTAGGCCGGGCGGCCCGAGAGGAGACCCGGGATGCACGACCGCGAGCGCGACCCCCGCGATTCTCCGACGCATACCCGTTCGGCGGCCGCCCCGCCCGGCCATGAGGTCGCGCCGCGCGACGCGTCGAGATCATCGAACCCTTCGCGGCTGGCCTCGCTCGACGCCGCCTCGGTCCTCCGTCTGCAGCGCATGGCCGGGAACCGGGGCGTGGTCCAGATGCTCGCCGCCGACGACGAGCCATCGCCCGTCCACGACGTGGTCGGGTCCGGCGGCGGCGCGCCGCTCGACGACGGTACGCGCGCCACGATGGAGTCCGCGTTCGGGCGGTCGTTCGACGACGTCCGCGTCCACACCGATCCCCGGGCGTCGGCGTCGGCGGAATCGGTCGGTGCGAACGCGTACACCGTCGGCTCCGACCTGGTGTTCAGGAGCGGCAGCTACGACCCGTCGTCGGCGGCCGGCCAGCGGACGATCGCGCACGAGCTGTCCCACGTCGTCCAGCAGTCGCAGGGCGCCGTCGACGGCGCCGAGGCGCCGGGCGGGATCCGGGTGAGCGACCCGTCCGATCGGTTCGAGCGCGCCGCGGATCACCGGGCGGACGAGGTGATGGCGTCGCTCGCGCCGTCCACGTCGGCCGGGGCCGGCGTGCAGCGGGAGGAGGATCCCGCGGCGGCGCCGGTGCCCGCCGTGCAACGCGAGGCCGCCGACGCCGACGAGGAGGCCCAGGCCGGCGCCTGACGGGCCGTCTACCCGATCGGGCACGGACCCCTGCCCGCCGCGCCCTGTGATCCCCGCGCGCGCGAGGCGATCCTCGGCGTGATGGCGGCAACCATCGAGTCCGAACGCGCCCACGCCTCCAGCGAGACGGCGGTCGCGGACGCGCGCGCCCAGGAGCCGGCGACGGTCGAGACCGCGACGCCGGACCCGCGAGCGGTCCAGCTCGCGGGCATCGGCGCCGGTGCCGCATCGCCGCCGCCGTGGCTCGGCAGCGACCGCGGGACGGTCGCCACGGTGCTCGGCACGATCCAGCGGACGGCGGGCAACCGCGCCGCCGTCGAGCTCCTCGAGCGCCACGGCGCCACCGCGGGGCCGGTCGCCCAGCGGTCCGCCGAAGGCTCGGTGGCGGACGATGGCGGCCGGTCGCCGGTCCTGGACGTCATCGGGCGAGGTGGCGGCTCGACGCTCGACGACGCCACCCGGACGGCGATGGAGACTCGCTTCGGCGGCGCCGACTTCCGCGACGTCCGCCTGCACACGGGGGCAGCCGCGAGCCGGTCGGCGGAGTCGGTCGGCGCGAACGCGTACACCGTCGGCAACGAGATCGTCGTCCGCGACGGGCAGCTCAGCGAGCACACGCTCGCGCACGAGCTGACACACGTCCAGCAGCAGCGCTCGGGCCCCGTCGACGGGACCGACACCGGCGACGGCGTGCGCGTCTCGACGCCGTCCGACCGGTTCGAACAGGCCGCGGAGCAGACCGCGCAGCGGCTCACGGCATCGCCGTCGTCGATTGCGCCGGATGCGGCCGCGGCGCCGAGCGCCGTCTCCGAGACCGCCGACGCGCTCGCCGCGGCGCCGCCGGTCCAGCGGGCGGCCGCAGGGGCCGATGGCGTCCCGGATCCTGTCGTCGATCCGGTCGCGTCGTTCATCGGTCGCTGGACGCCGGCGCCGCACGCGGGGCAGGCGACCGTGCAGCGCGCCGTCGCCGCTCCACCCGAGGCCCCGGCGCCGGCGGGTGGCGGCACGTCCCGCGAGGACGACGGGGCACCGGACGTCGCGGGCCGGAGCCCGCGCGCCAACCCGCGCGTCGCCGATCTCATCCGCCGCTGGCATGCGACCGCGGCGGAGGCACCGCCCCAGACGGCCGTCGCCCCGGCGTCCGACACGGCGCAGGGACCCGCCCCATCGGCGCCACCCGGTTCACCCGCGATCCGAGGCAGCGACGGCGTGGAGCGGGACGGCAAGGCGCCGACCGCGGCGCCGGCGCCCGGGGCGGCGGCGGGAGGCGAGTCCGCGGCCGCGGCCGGTCCTCCGGCAGCGGGGGCCGGGGTGGCGGGCGTGAACCCGAACCCGTCGGGCTTGGGCGGGACGGATCCGGTGGCTCCGAGCGGACCGGCGGGCGGAAGCGACGCTCCGGGTTCCGCGCCGGCGTCGGGATCCGTTTGGGACGCCGCCAACGCGTCCGGCCCTGCGCGGGGGCCCGCACCGCGGACCACGACGTCCGTGGACGCTGCGTCGGGGGAGGCCGCGAACGCGGCGCGCGCGACCGCGGCCGATGCGGCTGGGGAGCCTGCGCCGGGCGGTGGCGAGGAGCCCGCGGCGACGACCGGCCCCGCGACGGCCTCCGCGCTGGCGGCGACCGCGATCGGCGGCCTCGTGGGCGGTGCGGCGGCCGCGCTCGGTGCCGCAACCGCGGTCGCCGCGGCCGCGACCGCCGCGACCGCCCCGGGCTCCGGGCCCGAACCTGCGAGCGCGCCGGCGACGACCGCCGGCGCCGAGCCGGGCCCAAGGACGGCATCGAGGCCTGCGGCTTCGCCCCGTGCAAACGCGCTTCGCGCTTCCGGCGACGGCGCGGGACCCCTCGCCGGCGGACCCCTCGCCGGCGGACCCGCCACCGGTCCTGCCCCCGGCCCCGTCGCCGCCGAGCCCGGCCCGGTTGCCGAACCAGCCGTCGGCACGACACCCGGACCGGGCGCCGGAACCGCCGCCGAGCGCGCGACCGGGAGTGCCGCCGGCCACGGCACGCGGCCGGACCGCGACGTTCCATCCGCTCCGCCGACCGCCCAGGCGCCAGGGCCGCTCGTCACCGGTGCGCCGGACCCGGTCGCGACCCCCGGCGCGGTCGCGGCGCCGACCGCCGGCAGCACGCGGACCGCCCCACAGGTCGTCATCCGCGGTGACCGGCCGTGGCGGGGCGCGGCCCCGGCCGGCGGCGTCCACGTGCTTCCCCCGCCGGGCGCCCAACGACCCGGGCCGAGCGACGGTGCCGCGACCGTCTCCGCGCCCCCGGGCCCCGGCGGCTCCGAGCCCGCCGGCGTCGGGACGCCGGGCGCCGGCGCCGCGCCGTCCGAGACGCCGGCGACGCCTCCCGTCGTCGCGTCGCCCCAAGGCAGCGCAACCCCGTCCGGCGCCGGCTCGCGCGGCCCAGCGTCGACCGCGCGGGCTTCGGAATCGACCGCAACCGACCAGGCGCATGCCGGCACCCACACGTCTCCGGCGCCCGGCGCCGACGCACCGGCGATGCCCCGGGGCTTCCCGGAGCGGAAGACGCCGCGTCCGCCGGCTCGGCCGAAGCCCAAGTCCGGCGCCCGGCCGGGCACGCCCCCGCGCCGTCGCCCCGCCGGCCCGCCGCCGCCGCCGGCGCTCCACGACCCGACGCTCGAGAAGTGGCGTGCCGCGGCGGGCACCGCGATCAACGCCACCAAGCCGGGCGACCTCGGCGACGCGAAGGACGGTCCCGACCAGATCGACGCGAAGGCCCGCGACATCAACAGCACCCGGACGGCGGCAAAGCGCGACCCCCGCGCCGACGCGGCGTCGCATCAGCCCGCGATCCCCGCCGAGTCGAAGAAGGACGCCTACCTCGACGCCGGACCCGCGGACGCCGCCGTCGACGCGGTCGCCAAGGCCGGCGATCGCAAGCTGACCACCCAGAGCTTCCGGGCCATCGACACGAGCGACCTCCCGGCTGCGGACTTCCTGAAGCCCGGCGACTACGTCCCGAAGACGCTCTCCGACGAGATCACGGACCTCGAGACCAAGCTCAAGGCCACCGATCTCAAGCCCGCCGACCGGGCGCAGATGACGAAGGACCTGGACGCGCGCAAGAAGCGCGTCGAGGCGATCGAGGCGCAGGCGGTGAGCGCGCCGGGCCAGGAGCCGCCGACCATCCAGGACAAGGGACCGGCGAAGCTCACGCCGCCGGACCCGGCGCAGGGCGACGTCCTCGGCGATGCCGTCGCGCGGATGATGGCCGGCGTCGACCCCGCGACCACCGAGATCATCCAGGGCGTCATGACCTCGATGCGGGGCGACAAGGTCCCGCGGCTGCGTACGGAGCTCGAGAAGACCGAGCAGCCCAAGCTGCGCGCCGATCTCGAGCAGGAGCTGCGCGGGATCGCAACGGCCGCGGGTGTGACCACCGAGCAGCTGAACAAGAAGATCGAGGAGCAGAAGACCGCGGCCAAGACGGAGGCCGACGAGCTTGCCAAGAAGCTGGCGGCGCGGGGCGTCGTCGCCACCACCCAGGTCCAGGATCGGGGCAAGACGGAGAGCACGGAGATCGCCGGCGCGGCGAAGGGCCAGCAGCAGGCCATCGAGCAGAAGCAGGCGGCACTGTCGGGGCCGCCGGACACGTCGCAGATCGAGAAGAAGCGCGACGAGTACCTCGGTCGCGCCGAGCAGGCGGCCGCGCAGGCGCTGGCCGGGCTGCGCGCATCGATCACGACACGCGACCAGGAGCTCGACGCGGCGGCGGGCAAGCAGAAGGGGACGATCCGGCAGACCGCCGACGGGCGCGTCGCGGCGATCCGGCGCCACTTCAACGGGGTCGCGGAGCCCAACGACGGCACCCTTCCGGCGCTCAAGACGCAGGACTGGAGCCGGTCCCACTCGGCGCTCGTCGACACCGAGGTGCGTGACCTCAAGGCGGCCGCGCACGCCGAGTCGGACCGCTTCAGCGAAGGCGTGACGAACAAGGCGAAGGAGGCCAAGGACTCGATCCGCGACTGGGCCGCGCATCAGCAGGGCCGCGAGCGGTCGTGGTGGGACCGGCTGCTGGACATGATCCACGACTGGGGCCGCCAGGCGACCGCGAACAACGAGGCGTGGGAGCGCCAGCGAAACGCCGAGACGCGGGACGCGATCGCCGCCGACCTCACCGCCGTCACGCAGCTGCGTGAAGCGCAGGTCACCCACAACTCGGAGGCGCTCAACGGCGAGTTCGCGCGCCTCAGCGGCGACCAGCGGAAGCTCGCGCAGCAGTTCCTGAGCGGGGACATCAGCGGGATCAACTTCGTCGCCCAGTCGACCATGCACCGCATCCGCGACCGGCGGGTCACGGAGCTCTCGAAGGCGGCCGAGGAACGCGCCATCCAGAGCTGGGACTGGGAGCAGCTCGGGCAGCTGGCGCGGGGAAGCAACCCGAAGTTCAACCCCGCCGAGCTCGCGGCCAAGGTGCGGGGCGGCGTCGCCGGCTGGGGCACGGACGAGGACAAGGTCTACGCGGGCCTCGGCGGCGCCCGGACGGCGGTCGAGCGGGCGGCGCTCGCCAAGTGCTACGAGGCCAAGTACCACGTCAGCATGGAAGCCGACGTGGCCGACGACATGGGCGGCCACGAGATGCAGCGCGCCAAGGCGCTGATGGAGGGGAAGTCCGCGGAGGCCGACGCGGCGACGATCAAGGAAGCGGTCGCGGGGCTCGGCACCGACGAGGCCGCGATCAAGACCGCCCTCCGGGGCAAGTCGAAGGACGAGATCGAGCAGATCAAGGCCGAGTACCGGCGGATGTACCACACCGAGCTCGACGTCGATCTCGCCGACGACATGTCGGGTGCCGAGCTCGACAACGCGCTCGCCCTGTCGCGGGGCGACACGACCGAGGCCGACGCCGCCGACCTCCAGGACGCCATGGCGGGCCCCGGGACGGACGAGGACAAGATCAAGAAGGTCTACGAGCAGATCCGCGAGGAGGAGGAGGCCCGGGCACGTCGCGAGGGGCTGACCCCGGCGGAGCTCAACGCCCGGATCAAGGACCGCAACGCCTCGGTCAAGGTCGCCTACAGCCGGATGTACGGCGGCGGGGACAAGGACGCCCTCGACAGGAATCTGAAGGACGAGCTGACGGACTGGGACTGGAAGGCGAGCTACGGCCTGAAGCGCGGCGACCAGTTCCTCAACCCGGTCGACGACGGCGATCTCAAGGTCGTCGAGGCGCTGCAGTCGGGCGACACGGCCAGGATCGACGCGGCCAAGGCCTACCAGGAGCACCAGGGCGTCTACACGAGCGACGACGAGATCGAGAACATCGTCCGCAACCAGCACAAGAAGGCGGACCTCGAGGTCAACCTCGACATCGGCGCCCAGAAGGCGCGCCTCCAGGCGCAGCTCAACTCGGGCGACATCGACCCGAAGGCGTTCAACGAGCAGCTCGCGAAGATCGAGGAGCGCGAGAAGGGCAAGGACGTCGAGATCAACGCGATGGCCCAGAAGAACATGGGCTCGCTTCGCGACGAGTACTCCAAGGCGTCGGGCGGCACCCAGACGTTCGACCAGCTCGTCCTCAACGAGACGCAGGGCTACTCGCAGCTGGAGATCCAGGACCTCGTCGCGGCGGGCGGCAAGCTGTCCGACGAGCAGGAGCTGTACTACGCCACCGCGGGCGTCGGGACCGACGAGGACAAGATCAAGGAGGTCCTCAAGGGCAAGACGCCGGCCGAGATCCAGAAGATCCGCGAGGCGTACGCCCGCAAGCACCCCGGGCACACGCTCGACGACGACATCCTGTCCGATCTTTCCGGCCGCGAGGACCTCGACGTCGGGCACACGCTCAAGTACGGCGACCCCGAGACGTTCGGGAAGCAGCTGCAGGACGAGAAGGATCCCCAGAAGCGCAAGGAGCTCCTCGCCGGCATGAAGAAGATGCTGGCGGACCGCAAGGCCTTCGAGGAGACCGGCACGATCGGCCAGATCTTCGCCGCCGGCGCAGACCCGATGAACAGCGCCGCGCAGCTCCAGGACGCCGTCGACCGGGCGGAGGCGTACGACAAGGCCCTGGCCGATTTCCAGAAGACGCACCCGAACATGGACCCGAAGGACATCGCCGCCGATCCCGACCTGTATGCCGCGCGGGCGAACTTCGAGATGAACTACGGCGGCGCGCTCGAGGCGCAGGAGCAGGTCCGCCAGCAGATCGACGCCTACGCCGACGTCGCCGCCCAGGTCGGCGCCGCGATCGCCGGGATCGCGGTGACCGTCGCGACGCTGGGCACGGCCGGGCCGGTCGTCGCCGCGATCTACGGCGCCGTCGCCGCCGCGGCCACCACGATGACCCTCAAGGCCAATCTGCGCGGCGCCGCCTACTCCTGGGAGGAGGCGGGCGTCGACCTGGCCGTCGGGACGGTCGACGCGGCCGTCGCCGGGCTCACGGCCGGCCTCAGCAAGGGGCTCACCGCGGCGCTCGAGCGGGCCGTCGCGGAGCAGGTCGCGAAGGAGGTCGCGAAGGAGGGCGTCGAGAAGGCCGGCGAGAGCGTCGTCAAGGCGTGGGTCAAGGAAGCGATGCGCGAGGCCGTCGAGAACGCGCTCCAGGGCATCCCGTCGGCGTTCGTGGGCGCGGTCCTCGACGACAACACCTGGAAGAGCGGCGATCCGTGGGGCCACATCCTGTCGGCGACGGGACAGGGCGCGGCGCAGGGCGCGGCGATGGCCGTGGGCATGAAGGGCGTCAAGGACGTCGGCGGCGCGGCGTTCAAGGGGATCAAGGGTGCGCTCAAGGGCGAGCCGCGCGTCGAGGCCGGTGGACCGCACGCGGGCGCCGTGGCCGGGCCCGAGCCGACGGGTGGCGCCGGCGAACGGCCGGTCGAAGCGCACGCCTCGCCGGGTGAGGCGCGGCCCGGCATGCCCGAGCCGAACGCGGCCCTCCCGGAGACGAAGCCCGTCGAGCTCCCGCCCGAGGCGAAGCCGGCCGCGGCCGCCGAGAAGGCGAAGGCCGGGGAGCTCCCGCCGGAGGCGCACGGCAAGGACCCGACGCGGGGTGGGCAGCTGCCCGAGTCGGCCGGCCCCGAGCCGCACGCCGGGAAGCCGGAGTCACGGACCCACGCGCCCGAGGATGGGCGGAGCAGCCCGGCCGAGCGCCGGGGCGGCGAACCGACGCCCCGCGAGCGGACGGCCGGCGAAGCCGTCGGCCACGATCCCAACGTCATCAGCGAGCTGCCCGAAGGCTCGGTCGGGATGCTCGACGACGCCCTGACGCGCGATGCCGCCGCGAACCATGAGGCGTTCGAGCAGTGGCACGAGTCGGATCCGACGCGCGAGGTGGCGCTCCTGCGCAACGAGACGACCGGCGAGTACATCCTCGTGCAGGGCGGGCGCGGTGGCGTGGAGCTCGGCTTCGAGAATCCCAACTGGGCGCACGACCTGCTGCCCGCCGAGCAGCGCGCAAAGGGCAACTGGGTCTTCGAGGCGCACAGCCATCCGGTGGCCGAGCCGGGCGGCGTCACGGCGCTCAGCGAGCGCTGGCCGAGCGGCGGCAACGAGGGCGGCGACTTCGCGGGCGTGGCGGCGCGCGCCGAGCGGACGGGCCAGCCGGTGACGGAGTCCCTCCGGTACATCGGCGACGGTGGCACGCCCGAGACCCTGAAGTACGGCTACGACCCCACGCAGGAGAAGCCCTACTTCGTCGAGCGGCCGGGGCCGGACGGGAAGCCCGTCAGGCAGGAATGGACGACGATCGATGACTACCACCGGGAGTTCGCCGAGAAGTTCGGGCGCGAGCCCGGTGGGCCCGTCCACGACGACTTCAAGGGCGTCCGGGACCCGGATCTCCAGGAGCGCCCGACGTTCCGGCCGGGCGAGCTCCCCAACGAGGGCATGGGTCGCGGCTCCACGATCGCCGACCCGGATGCGGCCGGGACGAAGCTCGCCGACATGCCGCCCGAGCGGTCGAAGCCCGGAGGCCCGGCGGCGGAGGACGTCGGCAAGCCGCTCACCAGGGAGGACCTCGCCAACCGCTACGGCATGCCCGCGGAGAACGTGACGAAGATCCAGGCGGTGTGCGCCGAGCAGGGGATCATCGTCGACATCCGGCCCACCACGCCGTACGCGGAGCCGATGCTGCGCGAGGGCACCGCGCTGCCCAAGCCGGAGAAGGTCAAGGCGAAGACGATCAACGAGACCGACGTCCAGATCGGCCTCGCCAAGCGCGAGGACCTGGGCAAGGTCGGGTTCTTCGATCCGGCCAACGTCGAGCCGCGTCGCCCGGCCGACTTCGAGTCGCTGCCGGAGGCCCAGAAGAAGGCGATCGACGACCGGATCAAGCAGCGACAGGAGGAGTTCGCGGACTACCGGAAGGACATGCAGAAGCTGCAGGACGCGGGCCTGATCCGCGTCGACCCCGATGGCACCGTCATCAACACGGGCTTGGTCGAGGGCGGCGAGCTCCCGTTCACCGGCGATCACGACATCTTCGACATCCGCGCCGCGGACGGGACGAAGCTCTCGCCCGAGGGATACCAGCGCGCCAAGGCGGCGCTGCTGGCGGCGGATGCCGGGATCATGCACGGCGGCGTCACCGGCTGGGCCGTCGACGCTCCGGACACGTTCAACACGCCCGCGGGGCAGAAGTCGTTCGGCAAGATGGTCGACGCCCATTCGCCGGGCGGCAAGGAGCCGCTCGTCCGGCTCGGCGCGGGCGAGCCGAAGGCCGTCTGGTACGAGCCGGCCTCGCCGCCGGTGGCGGCCGGTCCGTCGGCAGCCGCGGATGTGACCGCAGTCCCGGCCGCCGGCGCCGGCAGCGATGGCACGGCCGGACCTCGCGAGAGCGGGACGCCGCGCGAGTCGGAGCCCGGGCGGTCGCCGCAGGACGAGGCGGAGCTCGCGCGACTGATCGCCGAGCAGCAGGCGGATCGCGCGCGCGGCGACGTCGGCGAGATCGACGCGCACGCCGACGCGACCACCCGCGACCTCGACGCGCCGGCATCGGCGGAGAGCCATGCCGGCCCGGGCCCGGCGCCGGCCCTCGATGCGGCGGCGGCGACGCCCCCGGCGGCCCCGGGCCCCGCGCTTCGCGAGCAGGTCGGTGGCCAGCGGCCCGACGTCGGCGCGGCGTTTGCCGGGGCCGACGAGCGGTTCGCCGCGTCCGGACGCGAGGGCCGTGCGCCGAGCGAGCGGTTCGACGACGGCGTCCGGCGGCTCGAAGCCGCCGGGATGCGCGATGCCGGCCGTGCCGAGATCGAGGGGCTGCTGCGGCCGGGCGAGGGGCAGCAGGGCCTGAGCCAGAGCCGGGCACGGGCAGCCGCGGACGTCGTCGACCACCTCGCCCAGGTCGTCGAGGCGCGGCCGGACCTCGTGAGGCCGGACGGCCAGGCCCACTACGCCAACGAGCTCGAGGCGCTCCACGAGAAGGTGCGCGCCGCGTACGAAGCGGGGGTCACCGTCGAGGGCCGCCCGATCGCGAACCCCGCGTCGCCCGAGCTCGCCGACGCCATGGCCCGGATGGACGCGGCGGTCGCGGGCCGGGTCGCCACGCCCGACGACCCGGTCAAGGGCCTCGTCGACCTGCTCCGCATGCGCGACGAGATCGCCCGCGCGGCCGAAATCCTGCGTTCCTACGACCCGACGTTCCGGGCGTCGCAGGAGACGTTCGGCATGGACCCGAGCCGGCGGTTCCCGGGCGCGCACGAGCAGTCGCTGCGGGTGGAGGCCCAGGGCCGGGTGAGCGAGCCGCTCGCGCGGGACCTGCCGGGCATGGGCCTCGAGCGGTATGCGCTCACGCCGGCGGATCTCGGCGGCCTCAAGACGAACCCGCCGGAGCTCGCCGGGCGGATGGCGGCCATGCTGGACGGGTACCACCGGTCGCACCTGATCGGGCCCGGGTTCGGTGGCGAGCTGTTCGAGGGGATGATGCTCGCGCCGCGCTCGGTGAATCTCGAGCTCCAGAACGAGGGCGTCGAGGCGTTCATCCGCAAGGCCGCCGATCGCGGCAACCACGTCGAGCTCAAGGCGACCGCGGTGGGCGATCGGATCGTGGTCCCGCTGGCCGATGGCGGCAGCGAGTCGATCGACATCCTCGGCCGCGTCCGCTACGAGATCACCGTCAACGGGCTCCAGTACGAGGTCGTGATCGCGATCGACCCGCCGCCCGCCGGCACCGCGCGGGTCATCCGCAACACCATCCCGGCGGGCGCCCCGGGCTCGGAGGCCCTCACCGCGGGCTCGCGCTGATCCGCCGTCAGCTCAGGCGAGCCAGGTGTCGCCTTCCTGGATGTATCGCCGGCGGCGCTCGCCCGGCAGGTCCACGAACGGGCACCCTTGCTCGCCCTCGCGGAGCGTGAGCGACAGGTCGCCGGCGGCGATCCAGCGCAGCTTCCCGGACGCAAGCCATGGCCGGAGGTCGAAGTCCTTCTCGGCGTCGTCCTGGGTGCTGTGTGCCGACGCGAGCGAGCCGTCCGGGCGGCGGAACGTGTACGAGCGATGGCCCCAGTCGTCCACGCGCTCGAGGTCGGCGGGGAGCGGTCGAGCGAAGTAGGCGACGGGGAAGCCGACGTGCTCGCCGACGAGCACCGACGACAGCACGGCGGTCATGGCCGGGTGCTCGAGGATCCTGGGCAGCACGAACGGGACCTCGGGACCGACCATCGCCTTGAGCGACCACTCGGGGATGGGCCCGTCGAGCTTGAGCGAGCCCGTCCATGCGAACAGGTCGTCCGGCGCCTCGACCCACGGGCGGTACTCGTAGTCGTAGGCCCACCACAGGCCGTCGATGCCGTCGACGTCGAGCGACGTCTCGAACACCGCGCCCGTGATCGGCGAGCGGGAGATCGCGACGATCGGGACCGCCTCGACATAGGCGTCGGCGGCGGCGGCCATCTCGCGACGGGCGGCATCCGGGTCGGCGGACGGGTCGCGCCGGAGCTCCGCTGCCTCCAGCGCCTCGTACCCGGCGCGGAACCGGGCGAGGATCGCCCTCCGCTCGGCCGCGTCGAACGGGCGTCCCCGCCTCGCACGTACGGCGGGCATGCGCTAGATCAGGCCTTCGCGGATGGCGTACGCGACCGCGTGCGTCCGGTTGCGG
Organism: Chloroflexota bacterium; assembly: GCA_025935925.1. Lineage (GTDB taxonomy): Bacteria > Chloroflexota > Limnocylindria > Limnocylindrales > CSP1-4 > CAIXZV01. The sequence continues at coordinate 11,241 of JAICUI010000004.1, read as the reverse complement.
AGCTCCAGGCGCGACGTGATGTCGTGGATGATGTTCTTGACCGTCCGCTCCGAGTAGAACAGCCGGTGCGCGATCTCCGCCGTGTCGAACCCGTCGGCGAGCAGCCGCACGACGGCCGCCTCGCGCTCCGTGAGGCCGCTGAACGTCAGCCCGCGCGGTGACAGGACCTGGCGCTGGAGCTGCCCGACCTGGCGCAGCAGCCGCCCCAGGAGGTCGGGCGGCAGCGTTCCCTCGCCGGCCGCCGCGGACCGCAGGGCTGCGCCGAGGTTGCCGGCCGTCGCCTCGGACCGGCGCAGGACGCCCGTCGCGCCGGCCTCGGCGGCGGCGAGGAGCGACCGGTCGTCGACGCGTGACACCAGCAGCACGACCCGCCGGACGCCACGGCCGCGCAGCGCGCGCATCGCGCCGACGACCTGGGCGTCGAGCTCGTCGCCCACGACGAGCCCCACCACCTCGTCGGACAGCTCCTCGTCGGCGACGACGTGGAACCCCTGCGCCTTGCGCAGCTGGCTGACGATCCCGGCCCGCGACAGCGGGTCCGCCGCGGTGACGTGCACGGCGATTCGCGACTTGAACGGGACCGGCTCGGCGACCATCGGTGCGTGTCCCCCCACGGTGGCGTCCGCGCCTGACGGGATGTGCTTCGTGCCCCTCGACGCGTGGCCGGACGGTACTTCGGCGTCCTCACCGGACAGTCAACGTGGACTTAACGGGCATCGCGTGATGCCCTTGCGGACGCGCCCGTGCGCCCTCCCCTGCGGATCGCACGGTCGTTACACTTCGCGCCGTGGGTGCCTCCGTCACGCTCGTCACGCCTGCCGTCGCCGTCGATCCGGGCCAGTCCGTCTCGGTCGCGGTCAAGGTCCGCAACACCGGCACGGTCGTGGACGAGTTCGCGCTCGACGTCCTCGGCGACGCCGCCTCGTGGGCGACGATCACGCCGCCGTCGCTCAACCTGTTCCCGGGCGCCGAGGGCGATGCCCAGGCCGTCTTCGCGCCGCCGCGCGCGGCGTCGACGCCGTCGGGGCTCGTCCCGTTCGGCCTGCGGGCACGGTCGAAGGAGGACCCTGCCGGGTCGGCGGTCGAGGAGGGGAGCGTCACGGTCGGCGTGTTCGCCGACCCGCACGCGGAGCTGGTCCCGCGCACGTCCCGCGGCTCGAGCTCGGGCTCGCACGACCTGGCCGTCGACAACCGCGGCAACGCCCGTCTCAACGCGGTGGTCGAGGCGACCGACGCCGACCGCCAGCTGAAGTTCGACGTCAACCCGCCGTCCGTCGTCGTCGAGCCCGGCATGGCCGGGTTCGCCAAGGTCAAGGTCAGCCCGGTCAGCCGGTTCTGGCGCGGTCAGCCCAAGACGCGGCCGTTCCAGCTGTTCGTGACGCCCGAGGGCGGCCTGCCGATCACGCTCGACGGGACCATGCTCCAGGAGTCGATCCTGCCGCCGTGGTTCCTGAAGGCGCTGATCGCCCTCGTCGCGCTCCTCGTGCTGCTCGTCCTCGCGTGGCTGTTCCTGCTCAAGCCATCGATCCAGAGCGCCGCCTCCGAGGCCGTCGCGTCGCCGCTGCAGAGCCTCAAGGCGGACATCAACGACGTGCTCGCGTCGCAGGGCATCCCGACGCTCGCGCCGGACGGCGGAGGTGGCGGCGGAGGCGGGGCGGCGAGCAGCCCGCCGGCCTCGGAAGCGCCGTCGTCGTCGGGTGGCGGCGGCGGTGGCGCGAGCGGCGCACCCGGGTCGCCCACGCCCACGCCCGCGGGCGGCGGCGGCGTCATCATCCCGGGCCTCGGCGCGCCGATCGACGGGACGCTCAACCAGAAGTCGCCGTCGACGGCCTTCAAGGGCACCGCGTTCCTGACGGACTTCGTGTTCTCCAACCCGAACGGTCAGGAGGGCGCGGTGGTCGTGCTCCGCAACCAGACGCCGTTGATGCGCCTTCGGCTCGAGAACTTCCGCGACTACGACCTCCACTTCGTCACGCCGATCGTCATCGGGGCCAACGACACGCTGAACCTCTCGCTGGCGTGCGAGGTCACGACCCAGCCCTGCGATCCGGCCGTCCTCTACTCCGGGTACATCCGGACCCCCTGAGGCGCTCGTGCGGCGGCGTCCCCTGGCCGGGCTCGTGCTCTCGCTCCTGGTCGCGACCACGGCCGGCGCCATGACGTTCGAGCGCGCCCCGGGCACGGATCAGCGAGGCGGCCTGGCCGCAGGCGCCCCGTTGCCGACCGCCGGGGCCGGCACGACGCCCGCGGCCGCGCCGCTGCCGGCTCCGCCGGGCAGGACGTTCCTCGTGTCGCGCAAGCCGTCGGGCCAGCCGTTCCCCAACGGCGGCTCGATCGAGCCCTCGGTGTCGGCCGACGGCCGGTTCGTCGCGTTCACCTCGATCGCGACCGACCTCGTCGCGGCCCCGGACCAGCCGAACACGCTCGACGTGTTCGTCGTCGACCGTCAGACCGGCCGGGTGACCCGCGCGCCGCGGCCGACGTCGAACGGGGACGGCATCGGCAGCTCCAGCGAGCCCGCGATCTCCGCCGACGGCAACGTCGTGGCCTTCACCTGGCAGGCCCCTGTCTCCGCACCGCAGTCCCCGACGGCGACCCCCACGCCGACGCCGGTGATCCTGTACGCGGCGGTGCCGCAGACGTACGTCTACGCGTGGGACCGGCGGACGGGCGACCTGCAGCCGGTGTCGGCGAGCAGCCGCGGGGGCCGGCTGCCGGGCGCGCACCAGCCCACCATCTCGGCCAATGGCCGCTACGTCGCGTACACCACGTCGCTCGACGTCCTCGACGACAAGGACGACAACGCCGACGACGTCGTGTGGTTCGACCGGCGAACGAACCAGACGGTCCTCGTCTCGGCGGGCGCCCAGGACCACCCGATCGCCGGGTACGCCAACCAGCCGTCGATCTCGGGCGACGGCAACCTCGTCGCGTTCACGTCGACCGGTGGCGACACGCTCGTCCAGCGGCCAACGGGGCCCGGGGCCCAGGTGTACGTCCGCGACATGGCCAGGGCCACGGTCGACGAGGTGTCGGTGGCCGCCGACGGCGGCGCGCCGAACGGCCCGGCGAACGACCCCGCGATCTCGGGCGACGGCGCGTTCGTGGCGTTCGTGTCGAGCGCGACGAACCTCGTCGCGGGCGGCGTCGCCACGCAGACCGCGATGGTCTACCGCCGCGAGCTCGCGAGCGGGACGAACGTCCTGATCAGCGTCCAGCCGACCGGCGCCCCGAGCGCGGGCGGCGCCCTCGCGCCGGCGATCACCACCGACGGCGGGATGGTGGCGTTCGCGTCGACCGCCTCCGACCTCGTGCCCGAGACGGCCGGACGCATCGCGACGTCCGCGGTGGCGCTCCCGCCGACCGACGTGTACATCCGCGACGTCGGTGCGGGCGAGACGGTGCTCGCGTCCGTGACGCTCGACCACACGGGCACAGGCGCCCGGAGCATCCAGCCCGCGGTCGCGGGCCTCGGGCGGTACATCGTGTTCGCGTCGAGCTCGGACCGGCTCGTGACGAAGGACGGCAACGAGACGTTCGACGTGTTCCTGCGCGACCTGCCGCCCACGCCCGTGCTGACGCCCCCGACCCTGGACCTCGGGGCGCGGGCGGTCGGGACGGAGAGCCTGCCCGGGGCCGCGACGCTGGCCAACGCCGGGTGGTCGCCGCTGCGCGTCGCAGGATCCGCGATCACGGGGCCGAACGCGAAGGACTTCCGCGTCGTCGCGGACGGCTGCCAGGGCCGGTCGCTGAAGCGCAACGAGGCGTGCACCGTGAGCGTGGTGTTCAAGCCGTCGGGCAAGGGCGCCCGCTCCGCGACGCTGTCGATCGCCGACGCGCTGCCCGCGACGCGGCTCGCGGTCGCGCTCCGCGGTCGAGCGTCGCTCGCGAAGCTCGTGCTCACGCCCGCGGTCGGGCAGCCGGGGACCGTCGTCATCGTCGAGGGATCGGGGTTCCCCGACGGCGCCCGCGTCGCGCTCCGCTGGGACAAGGGCATCACGCAGCGGATGGACCCGGTGGTCGCGAAGGGCGGCCGGTTCCGCGTGCAGGTCCTGATCTTCCACAACGACCTCACGGGCGAGCGGCAGCTGCTTGCGTCGCCCGTCGACGGCACCTCGGTCCCGGCCATCTCGGCCCCGGCACTCGTGACCAGGCCATCGGCGATCCCGCCGACGTTCCTCGTCGCGCCCCGGTTCGTGGATCTGCCGCTCGTGCTCGTGTTCCGATGAGGCACCCTTGACACCCGTGACGACCGTGACCCGCGTGGGAAGGCCGCGATGACGGCACCCGGCAACCTGATCTGCAGCAAGTGCGGCTTCTCCAACGTGCCCGGCGACCAGTTCTGCGGGTCGTGTGGCGCGTTCCTCGAGTGGGAGGGCGTGGCGGCCACCGATCCCGCCGCGGATCCCGCGGCGAGCGCGAGCGGGCCACAGGCCGACGTCCCGGTCGTCGGACCGCCGCCCGGCGCGGGCAGCACGGAACGGCCGTTCACCCCCGCGCCGATCCCGGTGCCCGAGCCGGCGGCCGCGGTCGCGGCGCCGCCGGGCGCCGGCCTCGTCCGTTGCCCGGCGTGCGGCATCGCGAACCCCGCCGGCCGGACGTTCTGCCAGTCGTGCGGCACGAAGCTCCCGGATGCCGCCGCGGCCTCGGCGGCCACGCCCGAGCAGATCGCGGCCGCGGTCGCCGCACCCAACCGGCCGGTGACCGGCGCGACGCGCACGGCCGGCGCCGATCCGGAGGAATCGTCGGGCGGCAGCGGCGTCCTCAAGTGGCTCGTCGCCGTCGCGATCGTCGGCGTGCTCGCCGGGGTGGGCATCGTCGCGGCGACGTCGCTGCTGCGCGGCACGGCGTCGTCGGACGCGTCGTCGAACCCGTCCCTCGCCGTCGCCCCGTCGTCGTCCGCCTCCGGTTCGAGCGGGCCCGCCGGGTCCGGGGGCGCGGCCGGTTCACCCGGCGTCTCGGCGGCTCCGGTCGCCTCGGTACCGCTCGCGCTGACCGGCGCGACGGCGTCGTCGGTCGTCGGCGACCTCGAGAAGTTCCAGCCCGGCAAGGCCGTCGACGGCGACCCCAACACCTGCTGGCAGGAGGGCAACGCGACCGAGAAGGGGGAATGGATCGAGGTGTCGTTCGCGCCCGCGCGCGTCACGTCGCTGCTGCTCACGAACGGCTACAACGCGTCGAAGGCGCTCTACCGTGGCAACCACCGCCTCAAGGACATCCAGGTCTCGATCGACGGCGGCTCGCCGATCGCCGCGAAGCTCAAGGACGTCGGCACGCCGCAGCGGGTCGACATCCCGCCGGTGGACGGCGCGACGACCGTGAGGATCACGATCCGCTCGATCTACCCCTCGGAGAAGACGAAGGTCGTCGGGACGCCGTTCGACGACGCCGCCCTCGGCGAGATCGTGGTGATGGGAGTCGCGACGCCGTGAGCCATCGGCCGTCGCCTGCGCCTATGCTCCGCGCGATGGACGGACATCGGTCCGCGGGGGGCGCGGGGTGAGCGCGATCGGCGCGCTGATCGCCAAGGTGGTCGCGAGCGTCGGGGGTCCGGTCGCGACGGGCGCCGTGGTCGCCGGCGGGATCGCCGTCGGCGCGGTCGGCGGCGGGCTGTTCGCGAGCGGCGGCGGGCAGCAGGCGAGCGCCGGTGGGGAGCTCGCCGTATATCCCTGCCCGAACGCGGGCCCGGCGATCGCGAAGATTCACGCCGGGCAGCAGGTGCTCGCCACGGGGCGCAGCGCCGACTCGACCTGGCTCCGGATCCACTTCCCCGATCCGGGCCGCGGCGAGGCGTGGGTCGAGGCCGGGCCGCTCACCGTCGACGGCGCCGTGGCATCGCTCCCGGTCGCGGCGTGCCAGCCGGAGCTCGCGATCGGGGCTCCGTCGACAGAGCCCGAGGAGTCGCTCACGACGCCGTCGTACAACCCGGCGTCCGCCCCGCCCGCCAGCGCGAGCCCGAGCCCGAGCCCGACGCCCGTCATCGCCAACACGCGGCCGGTGCTGGCGTCGCTGACGGCGTCGACCGGCCAGATCAGCTACGACACCGCGTCGTACTGTCCCAACGCGATCAAGCAGGTCACGTTCCGCGTCAAGGCGACCGACACCGGCGGCGTCGCCGGCGTCTCGCTGTTCTGGCGCAAGCCGGGCGCGGGTTCGTTCGCGCAGGCGGCGATGACCCGGGTGGCGGGATCGGCGACCAACGGCACCTGGCAGGTGTCGCTCAGCACGACCGCCAACGCGATCACGTCCGCCGGCAACCTCGCCTACTACGCGACGGCGCGCGACGGCGCAAACGCCACGCGCCGGATTCCGGTGGCGACGTCGAACGCGATCACGGTCAAGGTCTGCGAGAACACCGGCCCGACGATCACGAACGCCTCGTCCAACCAGGGCAACACCCTCTACTGGGACCCGCTGTCCGTCGGGACGTGCCAGACGGCATCGAACATGACGGCGGTCATCAAGGACACCGACGGCGTCGCGTCCGCCACCCTGTTCTATCGCCGTCCCGGCGACGCGGGCTACCAGTCCAAGCCCATGGACAACACCACGATCAAGGGCCGCTGGTATGCGAACCTCGACACGCTGGGCGACAAGATCACGATCCCCAACCCGCCGACGGGAACGCTCCGCTGGTACATCAAGGCCGTCGACAAGAAGGGCTTGAGCAGCCAGACGACGACCCGCACGATCACGATCCGCCGCTGTGACGCCGAGGCGACCTTCTACGTCGACGACCTGTTCCCGACGAGCGGCTCGTTCTGCCCGCCGAAGACGACCAGCGTCCAGATGAACTGGTCGTTCAGCATCACCGACCCCGACGAGATGGTGAGCGCGACGCTCGCCTACCACGTCGTCAACGGCTCGAACTCGCTGTCGCGGTCGAAGACGATCAACGTGAGCAACGGCCGGTTCTCGATCCAGTCGGTCCCCCTCGATGGGAACACCTGGTACGCGCACAACTCGGTGACCTGGACGATCACGACCCGCGACCGGTACGGCGGCAGGAGCTCCGAGTCCGGCAAGGGCACCTTCGACATCTTCGTCTGCTGATGCTCGCCTCGATCGTCCCCAAGCTGCTCGTGTTCCTGGTCAGCCTCGCCGTCGGCGCCGGCGTGGCCAGCGTGGCCGTGACGGCGACCAAGGACCGCAGCCCGGTGTCCGACGTCGGGACGTCGCCCGAGTACGTCCTCGCCGGCGCCGACACCCCGTCGGGTCCCGGTCCGGTCGTCGCGTTCAACGAGGAGCCGGCGCCCAGCGGATCGCCGGCGCCCGTGCCGACCCTCTCGCCCGACGACCTCAACGCCGCGGCCAATGAGCTCCTGGGTGGCGGCCCGCAGGACGTCGGCCCGCCGTCGTTCGACGATCCGACCGGCTTCCCGCGCATCCGTCCGGTGACCCAGTTCGACGGCGGGCCGTTCCAGGGCGCGAACTGCACGCTGGCGTCGGGCGCGATGCTCGCCCGCCTCGCGTTCGGGATCGTCACGACGGGCTCCGTGCTGCGAACGCTCCAGGACGACCAGGACGGCGGCACGGGTCTCAACGACCTCAACACGGCGCTGTGGCGCGGCTACGGCGTGACGGCCTCGACGGGCCTCCTCCGTCCGCAGGCGCTGAAGGACCTGCTCGCGAACGGGTACGGGGCCGTGATCCAGGGGATCTACGGCGACATCCCGGAGCAGATCCGGCTCCAGCGGGACTTCACCGGCGGCCACGCGATCTACCTCGACGGCTACTACCCGGGCAACCCGGCGCGCGGCATCCCCGAGGCCTACTACGTCATCGACCCGCTCGGTCGCCCGCACTCGGGGTACCAGGGCGACTGGTGGCCGGCGTCGATCGTGGACACGTTCGCGGAGGCGTGGGGCGGCGGCCGCATCGCGGCGATGTGGGCGTTCCCGCCCGGCGGCGTGCCGCCCAAGGTCGTCGGACCCGATGTGCTCCCGATCCCGCCCGACCCGCCGAGCGGGCCCTCGCACAGCCCGGCGCCGGGCTCGTCCGCGTCGCCCGCACCTTCGACCTCCGCCAGTCCCTCCGGGTCGCCGACGGTCACGGTGGCCGACGCGGGCGACACGACGGTCGAGCTGCCCTCGTCCGATCCGGGCGGCGGCGCGAGCAACGGCGGCATCATCACGTTCCCGGTCTTCGACATCTGCCTCATCAATCCGTCGCTGCCAGCCTGTCCCAGGGGGCTGCCGGCGCTCTTCCCGCCAGGGGTCAGCCCGCCGATCCTGCAGCTGCCGCTCGGACCCACGGTGAAGATCACGTTCGTCGACTCGGCGCGGGCGAACCAGGTGATGGTCGGGTTCACCGTCGACCCACCGACCTCGCCGGCGGACGTGAAGTTCTGGGCGCAGGGCGCCAGTCCGGCGGCCGTCGGCCACGCGTCGGCGATGAGCTCGCTCACGATCCAGGGCCAGACGACGATCGTCGCCCAGCTCGACACGAAGGCGGCCACGACGTACAACGTCCAGGCCGTCGCCGGCAGCGGGATCCTGACCGGCGTCAGCCAGGTGGGGACGTTCACGACCGGCAACGGCGTCGAGACTTTCGACGTGGCGGTCTCGTCGGTCGCCTCGCCGTCGTTCAAGATCGGGACCGGGCTCTCGCCGTACACGAAGCAGGCGGCCGACGCCTTCGTCTACCCGATGGTCCGCCTCGACCAGCTCGGCGGCGGCACCGGGTGCCAGCTCCAGGCGAACTTCGGCGGCACGGGCTGGTGCCTCGACCAGCGCGACATGGGGACGACGTCCTCGGTCTGCACGAGCGCACAGGTCACGTACGCGTTGAGCGGGATCGGCGCCGACAGCGTCGCCGTGCGCGCCTTCCCGGTCCAGGCCGGGAAGCTGCCCGGCGGCGCGCTCACCCTCGACGGCGTCGTCGAAGCGATGGGCCCGCCCGGCAGCGGGACCGTCAAGGTCGGCTGTCTCGGCTCCGGGATGTCGTACACGATCACGATCGATGCGGTCGGCGACGACCGCGGCGTGCTCGCGTCGAAGGTGGTCGACGTTCCGTAGGGTTCGTCGATCGCGGCGGCGCCGGTGGGCGTGCCGGGAATCCCCGCCGCGGGACGCTCGAGGGCCGGGCGTAGGATGGGCCCATGGCTCCCACCGCCAGCGCGCCGCACCGCGTCGTGATCGTGGGTGGCGGCTTCGCCGGGCTGTACGCTGCGAAGGAGCTCGCGAAGGCCGGCGACCGGGTCGCGATCATGCTCGTCGACCGGCGCAACCACCACCTGTTCCAGCCCCTCCTGTACCAGGTCGCGACCGGGGCACTGTCGCCGGGCGAGATCGCGCAGCCGCTGCGGTCGATCTTTCGCAAGCAGTCGAACGTGACGGTGCTCCTCGGCGAGGCGGTCGAGCTCGATCCGGCGGCGCGCGAGGTCTGCCTGTCCGACGGCGGGCGGCTGCCGTACGACACACTGGTCGTCGCGACCGGAGCACGGCACAGCTACTTCGCGCACCCGGAGTGGGCGTCGTTCGCGCCCGGGCTCAAGACGATCGACGACGCGACGGAGATCCGGCGCCGGATCCTCATCGCGTTCGAGGCGGCGGAGCGGGAGACGGACCCCGTGGCGCGGCGCGAGTGGATGACGTTCGTGATCGTGGGTGGCGGGCCGACGGGCGTGGAGCTCGCGGGCGCGCTGGGCGAGATCGCCAACGACACGCTGCGCAACGACTTCCGCTCGATCCGGCCGGCCGACGCGTGGATCGAGGTGATCGAGGCGATGGACCGCATCCTCGCGACGTATCCGCCGGACCGGTCCGCGTCGGCGCAGCGGCAGCTCGAGCGGCTGGGCGTGATCGTGCGGACGTCGTGCCGCGTCGTCGACATGGAGCCCGGACGCGTCCGGTACGAGGGGCCGAACGGGTCGGCCGAGGTCCGGGCGCGGACGATCCTGTGGGCCGCCGGCGTCCAGGCGGCGTCATTCGGGCGGACGGTTGCCGAGGCGGTCGGGGCGTCGACGGACCGGTCGGGGCGCAACCTCGTCAACCCCGACCTCACCATCCCGGGCCATCCGGAGATCATCGTCGCGGGTGACGCCGCGGTGCAGCCGTGGAAGCGCGGCAAGGCGGTCCCCGGCGTCGCGCAGGGCGGGATTCAGGGGGGCAAGCACGCGGCGCGCGTGATCCTCGCCCGCCTCGACGGCCGGCCGGCGCCGGCGTTCCACTACCAGGACCGCGGCGACGTCGCGGTCATCGGCCGGTTGCGCGGCGTCACGAACATCCCGTGGCTGGGTCCGTTCGGGAAGCAGAGCGGGTTCCTCGCGTGGGCGCTGTGGCTGGGGATCCACATCGTCTACCTGATCGGGTTCGCGAACCGGATCGTCGTGTCCGTCCGGTGGGCGTGGTCGTTCCTGACGCGCGGCCGGAGCACGCGGCTGATCACGGGCTCGCCGCTGATCCCGCCGATGGACCATCCCGGGCCGCAGCCACCGGACTGATCGGCCGAGGTGCGGTCGCGACGCGGGTGCTCGCGGGCGGGCCCTCGCCCGACCGGTCCTCGCCCGGCCGTTCTTCGCCCGGCGGTTCCGCGCCGGCCGCCCCTCGCCCGGCCGGTCCTCGCCCGGCCGGTCCTCGCCGGCGGGCCCTCGCCCGGCCGGTCCCGCCCGGCCGGTCCTCGCCCGGCCGGTCCTCGCCGGCGGGCCCTCGCCCGGCGGTTCCGCGCCGGCCGCCCATCGCCCGGCGGGCCCTCGCCCGGCCGCCCCTTGCTCTGCAAACCTCGCCCCGTACCACTCCCCGGTGGTGTTGAGTACGGGCACGTCGCGGTTCGGGCGCTAACAGCACACCCGGGTCGTGGTATCGGGCCAATGACCGGGCCCGGCGTGCCTTGCACCACGTCCTGGTGGTGCGTGACCACGAGGCTGGCCCCTTGGACGAGGCGAGCGGCATGCGGCGGTACGGGAGCCGTAGGCGCGGGTCCCTCGGCCGCCAACTTCGCCGCGTACGACTGCCTGGTGGTGTTGAGAACGTCGTCGCTCGGAACCCGCCCCTACCACCACGCCCCAGTGCTGCTATCGGCCAGTGGAAGGGATCCGTCGTTCCCTGCACCACCGCCTGGTGGTGCGCGGCGAGGAGCCGCGCGACGGGTGCGACGGCTCGGTCGGGCGTCGCCGCTCGGGGCGCCGTACGTGACGGCGGGATGCGCCGACGAGCCCCGCCACGCCTCACCGCACCGCCCAGGTAAGTCCCCGATAAGCAGCCGGGTTCACCATCCGGACATGAACCCGGTCGTGATCGG
>JAICUI010000056.1 GCA_025935925.1 Chloroflexota bacterium | reverse complement strand
GTCGGCACGCGCAAGTCTGGAAGCCACAGCCGCCTCCGATCGTGCTCGCCCCGCAGCACGACGCCCGCGTTCAGCCGCTCTCGCTGGATAACCGTTACGGACTGCGGAATTGGCGGAAGATCCGGGACGGCCGGGCCTAGGCGTCGTGCAGCTCCCATCCGCGAGCGTGATGTCATTGGAACGGATGATGCTTATGACGCGAGCGTCATCACGCGGTCGGGCCGCAGCAGGAACGGCGGCAGCGCCGCCGCGAGGTTCGACAGCGGCAGCACGTCCTCGTGGAGCTCGATGCCGAGCTGGTCCCGCATGAACGCACGACGCGCCTGGATCCGCGACCACGCCTCGGGATAGGCGGCCGCGAAGGACGCCCGCATCTCGCGGTCCGCGAGCGCGATCCCGTCCTCGATGTTCGTCGTGAACCACGGCGTGCCGGTCGCCGGGATGATGTCCACCTGCATCACCATCCCGGACCGCAGCTCCGTCTGCGACCCCGGCCCGACCGGCGAGCTCACCCACTCGTCGAGATGGAGCTGGTGCCCCGGGTTCAGGAAGATCCCGAAGAACGGGTCGCCGAGGCGGCGGTCGATGATCTCCTGCAGCACGCCGCCCCGTTGCCCGACGTGCAGCGCCCCGTACCACTCCGCCACGGCCCCGAAGTACGGCGCCACCAGCTTGTCGACGTATTCGCGCACGCCGTCGGGCAGGTCCCGTTCGTCGTCGGCGACCCACCCGGCGCGGCAGGTCAGGGCGCCCCAGATCCCGAAGGCCGTCGTGAACGGCTCACCGCGCCCGATCGCCCGGTCGGACGGGCTGAGCAGCCCGAACCGCGCCCGCGGCCCCGCCGTGAGCATCACGTGGCACGACAGCGGCGTCCCGTCCCAGCCCAGCAGCGCGACGGCCTCGGCCTCGGTCATGCCCGGCCGAAGCCCCTCGAGCAGCCGCCGCACGCCCGTCGACGTCCGCGTGGACGCGTGCTCGAAGATCGCGACCTGGTCGACGTCGTTGATGATCCGCAGGCCGTCCTGCGGGTCGACCAGCAGGTCGTTCGCGTTCTCGACGACGCCGGCCGGGCCAACGAGCTCCCGCAGCTCGTCGACGATGAACGACGGCACCTCCATCCGCGACCGGTCGCGGAACGGCTTCCAGCCGATCACCCCCACGCGGCCGTTCGGGCGGATCCCGTGCCCCTCCAGGATGTCGCCCAGCGGCTGCGACCGGTCGCGTGGCTGCTCGGGCAGGCTGAAGTCCTGGAACAGGTGGCGTTCCATCGCGAGCGGCGCCGCGCCCGCGGTCCCCCAGCACTCGTTCCCCACGAGGATCGCGGGCGGGTCGTCGGGACCCAGGACGAGCATCGCCTCCTCGAACCTGGGGTCGAACCCGGTGAGGAACGACAGGTTCGCGCTGTGCTCGCGGTCGGCGTAGACCACGAGGCGGTCGTAGCCCCGGGCGTCGGCGCGGGCCCGCAGCGCCTCCACGCGCTCCGCGTACCGCTCGTCGGGCAGCTCGGATCGCGGCCCCGGAGCGCCGAAGTCGGGCACGTCCACCGTCGCGAGCCGCGGGGTCGCCGTCGTCATCGTGACTCCCTCATCCCTCCGGCGGCGTCCACGGCACCGCCTCCGTCGCGCCCCGCGCGATGTCCACGAGCTGGTCCGCCGCCACCTCGAGCCACGGGCCGAGCTCGCCGTCCGGCCACGTCGCGCGCACGCGCGCGCGCGTCGCCTGACCGAGCCCCACGTGCGTCCAGCCGAGCTGTCCGCCGAGGTGGCCACCGCCGACGACGAGCTCCCGTCGCTGGACCGCGGCGTCGCCCGCCTCGACCTCGATCGTCGCACCGATCGCATCCCGATTGCCGCCCGGCTGCGTCAGCCGGACCTCCAGCCAGTGGCCCATCGCGACCGGCGAGGCCGCCGTTCCCGCGCCCACGTTCCGCCACGCCCGCATCGACGCCCCGAGGTTGACCAGGAGGAGGTCGGGAAGCCCGTCGAGGTTCAGGTCCGCGAGCGCCGCGCCGCGGCCCTTGTCGAACGTCGCAATGCCGGCCGCCTCGCCGCGTTCGACGAACGTCCCGTCCGGCTGACCGACGAGCAGGTTGCTCGGGTCCTTCGAGGCGTAGTCGGGCATCGCCGACACGTTGCCCTTGGACACGAACAGGTCGGGCAGGCCGTCGTCGTTGACGTCGCTGAACTCGGGGTGCCACGCGGTCGACGGCAGCGCCTGGCCGCCGGCATACGGCTGGGCGGCCGTCACGCCGCGCTCGAGGGCGATGTCGCGGTACGCCGGCTCCGCGGAACCCGACGCCAGGGTCTGCAGCTTGTTGTCGCCCTGGCTGGTGAGGTACACGTCGGGCAGGCCGTCCCCTGTCACGTCCTGGCTCGCGATCCCCATGCCCCAGATCTGGACGCTCGCCCAGCCGTCCGCCGCGGTGTACAGGCGCGGCGCCTCGCCGGTCGCCACCCGCCACAGCTGCTCCTCGCCGTCGCGGTAGTACTGGCGGTCGTTGCTCACCCGCAGGTCGCGCCGGCCGCTTCGGTCCCAGTCGCTGAACAGCATCGAGAGCGTGCACCATCCCGGCGACAGCGCGACGGCGGCCGCGTACCGCGTGCCCGTCGCGTCCGGGCGGACGAGCGCGTTGTCGCCGCACCCGGCCGGCTCACCGTTCGCGTCGAGCGTGACGTACCGCCCGAAGGCGAGCGTGGGCAGCGTCGCGGAGCCTTCCCACGTGGCGCTGAACGCGGTGATCCAGCCGTCCTGCGCCTGGACCCCGAGCGACGTCTCGAACGGCGCGAAGCGGCAGCCGCCGATGCCGCGGTACAGCGTCGAGCCCCCGATGCGCAGGACTGCCAGGTCGGTGACGCCGTCGCCATCGACGTCGATGGGGTACGCGCCGAGGACGCCGTCCTCGTCGACCTCCGGCGCGTCGACCCGGGCGAACCGCAGCGCGCCCCCGGTGCGGCTCTCGTTGCGGAACAGCCCCGCCGGGTGGCTGCCGCCGCCGACGTACACGTCGGGCCGGCCGTCGCCGTCGCAGTCGAACACCGCCACGCCGCCGCCCGTGAAGTCCTGGTAGTCGCCGTCATAGGTGTGGTCGAGTCCGGCCGTCCCGGTCTCGTCGACGAAGCGCGGCACGTCGGGACCCACACCTGCCCCCGGGACGACGCGGAGCGCGAGCAGCGCGCCGGCGCCGACGAGGACGACGAGGCCGATCGCGGCGGCGACGCGGGCGAGGGTCACGACGGCGCGCGCCGGGCGCCGCGCAGCGGCGGTTGCGTCGGAGCCCCGTTCGAGCCAGGCAACGGCGTCGTTCGACCTCCCTGGCTGCTGCATTCGCTGGTGCGCGACCGAACGACGCGAGGCTCGACCCGCGGGTGGTCGCGACGCCGATCGGCGCGCGCGCTCAGCGCGTGGGGATCGTACCCGCGGCCCTCAGGCCGCGCCCGCGGCGAACAGCCGCTCGATCACGCGCAGGTTCGCGACCGCGTCCTCGGGCGGTGTCGGTGCCGCGCCGCCGGCGAGGATCGCCGCGCCGAACGCCTCGACCTCCACCCCGTACGGGTCCGCGGGCTCGAACGTCAGCGTCTCCGTGGCCGGCGCGACGGGCGGCTCGCCGCCGGCGGTGACGAACACCCGCGTCGGGAGCGACGGCGGGATGTTGAACGGGATCTCGACCCGGATCCGGCCCCGGTCGCCGTAGATGTCGACGCGCTGGTCCGGCTCCGTGCGCGTCGAACACGTGAACGTCGCGACACCGTCGCCGAAGCGCAGCACGCCGCTCGTCAGGACGTCGACGCCCAGCGCGGGGTCGCGGAGCACGGTCCCGCGCACGTCGTCCGGTTCGGCGCCGAAGAGCATCCGCGACAGGTTCACGGAATAGCAGCCGATGTCGAACAGCGCGCCCCCACCCGCCGCCTGGATGTTCCGGATGTTGGCGGGATCGTCGTTGTAGTACGAGAACCAGCTGTCCACCGCCCGCAGCCGGCCGATCCGCCCGGAGGCCACGAGGTCGCGGACGGCGACCCACGACGGGTGGAGGCGGTACATGAACGCCTCCATGAACAGCACCCCCGCGTCGCGGCACGCATCGACCATCGACTGCGCGACGTCTGCGGACATCGCGAGCGGCTTCTCGCACAGGACGTGCTTGCCGGCGCGGGCCGCCGCGACCGTCCACTCCGGGTGGAGGTGGTTCGGGAGCGGGATGTAGACCGCGTCCAGGTCCGGATCGGCGAGCAGCGCCTCGTACGAGCCGTACGCGCGCGGGATCCCGAGGTCGGCGGCTACGGTCGTGGCGCCCGCCTCGTCGCGCGACGCGATCGCGAGCACCTCGGCGTTGGCGGCACGCCGCATGCCGGGGATGACCTTCCGGCGGGCGATGTCGGCGGTCGACACGATGCCCCAGCGAACGGTGCTCATGCGCTCCCTCCTCCGCCCGTCCGGGCTTGACACGCGGGTCGCGGTGCACCAGTCTGGCACAGATTTCGACGAAAGGATCACAAACCTTGCTGGTCGACGGCTCGGACATCGGGCAGCGCAGCGAGACGGTCCGCCGCGCCAACCTCTCCGCGATCGCCCGCGGGCTCCACGAGCGGGGCCCGCTGTCCCGGTCCGACCTCGTCGCCGCGACCGGCCTCACACGGAGCGCGATCCGCTCGCTCGTCGGCGAGCTCGCCAGCGCGGGCTTCGTCACCGAGGAGGGTGCGGTCCGCCTCGGAACCCCGGGCCGGCCCTCGCCGCTCGTCCGTCCGGACCCGGTGAGCGCGACCGTGCTCGCGCTCGAGATCCTGGTCGATTCCATCGCGGCGTCGATCGTCGGCTTTGGCGGCGTCCAGCTCGAGCACGTGCGTCAGGACCGCCCTCGCCTGCAGCTCAACGTGGACGACGTCGTCGCGGATCTCGCGACCATGGCCGCGGACCTGCGCGCCCGCGCCGGGACGCCGATCGTCGGCGTCGGGGTCGCGGTCGCTGGCGTCGTCAGGCGCAGCGACGGCCTCGTCTCCATGGGCCCGAACCTCGGCTGGGTCGACGTCCCGCTCGGGGCGCGCCTGGACCGTGTGCTCGGGATCCGTGCCCCGCTCGTCGTCACCAACGACGCGGACGCGGGCGTCCTCGCGGAGCACCGTCGCGGCGCCGCCGAGGGCACCGACGACGTCCTGTTCGTCTCGGGCGAGGTCGGCGTCGGCGGCGGCGCGATCGTCGGTGGTCGCCCGCTCACCGGGGCGGCGGGCTACGGCGGCGAGATCGGGCATCTGCCCGTGAACCCGGACGGCGCGGCGTGCCGGTGCGGCGCCACCGGCTGTTGGGAAACAGAGGTGGGCGAAGGCGTCCTCCTCGCGCGCGCGGGACTCGCGCCGGACGCGGGATCCGCGGGCGTCGACGCCGTGCTGCGCGCGGCGGATGCCGGGGACGAGCAGGCGCTCGCGGCGCTCGCCCACGTCGGCCGCTGGCTCGGCATCGGCCTCGGCGGCCTGGTGAACGTCCTCACCCCGCGCCTGATCATCCTCGGCGGGCTCCACGGGCGGATCCACCCGTACGTCCGCGACGCGCTCCAGGCCGAGCTCGGCCGCCGGGCATTGCCCGCGCCGCGGGCGCTCGTCTCGGTGGTGCCCGCGACGCTCGGCGACGACGCGCCGCTGGTCGGCGCGGCAGAGCTCGCCTTCGAGCCGCTGCTCGCGGATCCCGCCGCCTGGTTCGGGCGCCGGGGCGCGATGCACCTGGCGAGCGCCTGATGGCCAGCTCGACGCCCACCGTCACGACCACCCGGTGCCGACCGGCGGCGTCTCCATGAAAGGGGTGCACCAGAGGATGTAGCCTACGCGCCGGACCACGCCGGTTCACCGTCGTCACCGGTTGGCACCGTCTGCCGATCGGTCGGCATTGGAGGAGGACTACACGCATGCAAGTTGGCAAGCTCGCGACCCTCGCTGGGTTCGCGGCGATTCTCGTCGGCGCGTGCTCGACGGGCGGTGGCAGCTCGACGCCCGCGGCCAGCGGCGGCACCGCCGGCGGCAGCGGCAACTGCACCGTCGGCGTCTCCTGGAACAACTACCAGGAGGAGCGCTGGGCGAAGTGGGACGAGCCGGCGATCAAGGCCGCGCTCGACGCGGGCGGCGCGAAGTACATCTCGAACGACGCCAAGTCGTCGGCCGAGACGCAGACCGGCAACGTCGCCAACCTGATCTCGCAGGGCGCGAACGTCGTCATCGTCCTCGCGCAGGACGGGACGGCCATCAAGCCCGCCGTCACCGACGCGATCAACAACGGCGTCCCGGTCATCGCGTACGACCGCCTGATCGAGGACCCCAAGGCCCTGTACATCACGTTCGACAACAAGGGTGTCGGCAAGCTGCAGGCCGAGGCGGTCCTCAAGGTCAAGGACTCCGGCAACTTCGTGATCATCAAGGGCAACAAGGCCGACGCCAACGCGGACTTCCTGCGCTCGGGCTACACCGAGGCCGGCATCCCGGACGTGGGCCAGAACTCCGACAAGATCAAGATCGTCGGCGAGACCTACACCGACAACTGGGATCCGAAGAACGCCCAGACCGAGATGGAGCAGTTCCTCACGGCCAACAACAACGCGGTCGACGCGGTGCTGTCGGAGAACGACGGCATGGCGGGCGGCGTGGTCGCGGCGCTCCACGAGCAGGGGCTCGACGGCAAGGTGCCGGTGTCCGGCCAGGACGGCGATCAGGCCGCTCTGAACCGGGTGGCGCTCGGCACTCAGACGATCTCCGTCTGGAAGGACGCGCGACAGCTCGGCAAGGCCGCCGGTGAGGCCGCCGTCGCGCTGTGCAAGGACAAGGACGTCAAGAAGGTCGCGAACACCGTCCAGTTCAAGAGCCCGGGCGGCAACGACATGACGTCGGTCTTCCTCGCCCCCAACCCGATCACGCAGGACAACCTCAACGTCGTCCTCGACGCGGGCTGGATCACCAAGGACAAGCTCTGCCAGGGCGTCGACACCTCGAAGGTCGCCGCCTGCAAGTGACCTTGCCCATCCGGTGAGCTCTCCCCGCCCCCCGGCGCCAGCGGCGCCGGGGGGCGGTCACGTATCTCCGCACCGAGCACCCAGCGGAGGGTCACATGGCCGACGCATCGGGGGTCCTCCCCGCCTCCACCGCCAGCGAGCCCGCCAGGAAGGACCGGCGGAGCGTGCTCTCGTCCCTCGAGATCGACACGCGCCTGCTCGGGATGATCGGCGCGCTCGCGGTCATCTGGGTGTTCTTCAACGTCATCTCGGGCGGCAGCTTCCTGACCGCCCGCAACCTGTCCAACCTGTCCGTCCAGAGCGCCTCGACCGCGATCATGGCGACGGGGATGGTCCTGATCATCGTGTCCCGCAACATCGACCTGTCCGTCGGGTCGCTGCTCGGGTTCCTCGGCTACACGATGGCGATGCTGCAGGCGGTCTGGATCCCGACGACCCTCGGACTCGGGTTCGACCAGCCGTACACGTGGATCATCACGATCGCCGCCGGCCTCGTCATCGGCGCGCTCGTCGGCGGCTTCCAGGGCCTGCTCGTCGCCTACGCGGGCATCCCGTCGTTCATCGTCACGCTGGGCGGCCTGCTCGTGTGGCGCGGCATCATCTTCCGCTACGCGCAGGGCCAGACGATCGCGCCGCTCGACGGCACGTTCCGGCTGCTGGGCGGCGGCCCCGAGGGCTCGATCGGCTTCATCGGCAGCTGGATCGTCGGCGCGCTGATGTGCATCGGCATCGTCTACACCCTGTGGTCGAACCGCCGGCGCAAGCGGCGCTACGGGTTCCCGTTGCGCGTGATGTGGGCCGAGGTCGTCGTCGGCGTCGTCGGGTGTCTCGCGGTCGTCGCCTTCGTCGCCGTCGCAAACGCCTACCCGTGGCCGTCCACGCTCGCGACCGAGTACGCGCAGTCGCACGGAATCACGGAGCCGCCGGGCGGGCTGATCATCCCGACGGGGATCGCGATCCCGGTCCTGATCATGCTCGGCGTCGGGCTCCTGATGACGTACCTCGCGACGCGGCGCCGGTTCGGCCGCTACGTGTACGCGATCGGCGGCAACCCCGACGCGGCCGAGCTCGGCGGCATCAACGTCCGGCGCACGATCGCCGGCACGTTCGCGCTGATGGGCATCCTCGTCGGGGTCGCCGCCGCCGTCCAGAGCGCGCGGCTCAACGCCGCGGTCACGAACCTGGGCGTGCAGGCGGAGCTGGACGTGATCTCGGCCGCGGTCATCGGTGGGACGTCCTTCGCGGGCGGCATCGGCACGATCCCGGGGGCGATCCTCGGCGCGGTCGTCATGCAGTCGCTGCGCTCGGGCATGCTGCTGCTCAACGTGGACTCCCCGACCCAGGACATCGTCGTCGGCAGCGTGCTCGTGCTCGCGGTCGGCGTCGACTCGTACCTGCGCCGCCGGGCGAGCTAGGCGGAGGACCGACGATGACCCCGACGCTGCCCCCGAGCGAGCCCTCCTCCCCCGCCATCACCCCTGCCCCGGCGCCGGCGGGACGCGCGGCGGCGCCCAGCGGCGACTACCTCGTCGAGATGCGGAACATCCGGGTCTCCTTCGGCGGCGTCCACGCCGTCGACAACGTGACGGTGAACGTGCGCGCGGGCGAGGTCATCGGCCTCGTCGGCGGCAACGGCGCGGGCAAGTCGACGCTCATCCGGACGCTGTCGGGCGCGCGGCCCGCGGACGCCGGCCAGATCTTCGTCGACGGCAAGCCGGTGACGATCTCGAACCCGCGCGACGCCAAGGCGCTCGGCATCGAGACGATCTACCAGCAGCTGGCTCTCGCCGACAACATCGACGCCGCGGGCAACGTGTTCCTGGGGCGCGAGCTTCGGACCCGGATCGGTTCGCTCGACGACGCCGCGATGGAGTCGGCGACCCGGAAGGTGATGGGCCGGCTCAACCCGCGGTTCAAGAACTTCAAGTCGCCGGTCAAGTCGCTGTCGGGCGGTCAGCGGCAGTCCGTGGCGATCGCCCGCGCGATCCACTTCAACGCCCGGGTGCTGATCATGGACGAGCCGACCGCGGCGCTCGGACCCGCGGAGACGGCCCAGGTGCGGGACCTCGTCGCGCAGCTCAAGGAGGAAGGGCTGGGCATCTTCCTCATCAGCCACGACATCCACGACGTGTTCGACCTCGCGGACCGGATCAGCGTCATGCTCCAGGGGAAGCTCGTCGGGACCGTGGACAAGACGAAGGTCACCAAGGACGAGGTGCTGGGGATGATCATCATGGGCAAGAAGCCCGACGAGGTGACCGAGAAGGAGATCGCCGAGCTGCACGGCTAGGCTCCCCCGGCGCTCGCCGCCGGCGCGCGCTCAGTCCCTCGGGAACAGCGGCGACAGCGCGGGGTACAGCGCCCGATAGGCCGCATGGCGCTCGCGATACGTCGCGGCATCCGGTCCCGGCGTGGCGACCGGCGTCGCGCGAACCGCGCGATCGGTGGCGGCCTCGACCGACGGGAACCAGCCGGCGCCGACGGCCGCGAGGAGCGCCGCGCCGTACGCAGCGCCCTCGGTGGTGCTCACGGTCGCGATCTCCGCCTCGAGGACGTCGGCGAGGATCTGGCGCCATACGGCGCTCGCCGTTCCGCCGCCCGAAGCGCGGATCTGGGCCGGCGGCGGGGTGCCCGCGGCGAGCATCAGGTCCAGCCCGTCGCGGAGCCCGAACGCGACGCCCTCCATCACCGCCCGGGTGAGGTGACGGCGGTCGTGGCGCAGGGTGAGTCCCGTGAACGCGCCCCGTGCGTGCGGGTCCGGGTACGGCGACCGCTCGCCGGACAGGTAGGGGAGGAACAGGACGCCGTCGCTGCCGGGCGCCACCTCGCCCGCGGCCTCCGCGAGGTCGCCGAACGCCTCGCCCGGGGCGATCGCGTCCCGGAGCCAGCGCATGGAACCGGCCGCCGAGAGCATCACGGACATGAGGTGCCACCGGCCGGGAACGGCGTGGCAGAACGCGTGGACCCGGCCGGCCGGCTCGTACAGCGGTGCGTCGGTCGCCGCGAACACCACGCCCGACGTACCCAGCGACAGGGCCATCGTCCCGGGCCCGACGACGCCCGTGCCGACGGCGTTCGCCGCCTGGTCGCCGCCGCCCGCGACGACGGGCGTGCCGAGTCGCAGTCCCGTGGCCTCCGCCGCGGCCCGGCTCACGACGCCGGTCACCTCGGGGCCCTCGAACGTCGGCGGCATCCACGCTGGATCGATGCCCAGCGCATCGAGCATCACCGGCGACCAGTCGCGTGCGGCGAGGTCGAACAGCTGGGTCCCGGCGCCGTCCGCCTTGTCCATCGCGTACTCGCCGGTCAGGAACCACCGGACGTAGTCCTTGGGCAGGAGCACGTGCGCGACGCGCGCCCAGACGTCGGGCTCATGGTCGCGGACCCAGGCGAGCTTCGGTGCCGTGAAGCCCGTGAGCGCGTCGTTGCCGGTGATCGCGACGAGCCGCTCCTTGCCGATGGTGGCCCGGATCCACTCGCACTCGGCCTCGGTGCGCTGGTCGTTCCAGAGGATCGCGGGACGGAGCACCTCGCCCGCGGCGTCGAGCAGCACGAGACCGTGCATCTGGCCCGTGAGCCCGACCGCCCGCACCGCGTCGCCGTCCGTGCCCGTCTCGGCGAGCAGGCGACGGATCGCGGCGGCCGCGCCCTCCGACCACAGCCGCGAGTGCTGCTCGCTCCACAGCGGCCGCGGCTGGTCGAAGCCGTACTCGGCGGCCGCGATGCCGCGGACGATCCCGGCCTCGTCGACGAGGACGGCCTTCGTCGCCGTCGTCGATGCGTCGATCCCGATGACGTACGCCATCGGCGTCAGCGAACCGACCAGACCCGCTGGTTGACGAGGTTCTCGAGGGCCTCCTGCCCGCCCGACACCGGACGCGGGTCGACCTCGCCGGCGGCGACCTTGGCTTCCAGGCTCTCGAGGCTCTCGTGGCCGTCGAGGATCGCCTTGCCGAGGTCCGCGTCCCAGCCCGCGTAGCGCCTGTCCTTCCGTGCGCCGAGGTCGTCGCGCTCGACCAGGTCCGCCGCGACGAGCAGCGCCCGGGCGATCGTGTCGAGGCCGCCGATGTGCGCGTAGAACAGGTCGGTGCGATGCGTGCTCTGGCGGCGGAGCTTGGCGTCGAAGTTGAACCCGCCGGGCGCGATGCCGCCGGCGCGGAGGATCTCGTACATCGGCAGCGCGAGGTCCTCCACGGAGTTCGGGAACTGGTCCGTGTCCCAGCCGTTCTGGGGATCGCCGCGGTTCGCGTCGATGCTGCCCAGCATCCCGTTTGCCGCGGCGAACGCCACCTCGTGGTGGAAGCTGTGCCCGGCGAGCGTCGCGTGGTTGGCCTCGATGTTCGTGCGGTACTCGCCCTCGAGGCCGTGCTTGAGCAGGAAGCCGTACACGGTCTGCACGTCGTAGTCGTACTGGTGCTTCGTCGGCTCCATCGGCTTGGGCTCGATGAGGAGCTGGCCCTCGAAGCCGATCTTGTGCTTGTGCTCCACGACGAGGTGCAGGAACCGGGCGAGCTGCTCCCCTTCCCGCCGCAGGTCCGTGTTGAGCAGGGTGTCGTAGCCCTCGCGCCCGCCCCACAGGACGTAGTTCTCGCCGCCGAGACGTTGCGTGACCTCGAGCATGTGCGTGACCTGGGCGGCCGCGTACGCGAACACGGCCGGATCCGGGTTCGTCGCCGCGCCGGCCTGGTACCGCGGGTGCGTGAACAGGTTGGCCGTGCCCCACAGGAGGCGGACGCCGGTCCGCTCCTGGTACCCGAGCGCGTCGTCCACGAGCGCGTCGAGGTTCGAGCGGAAGGTCGCGAAGCTGTCGCCCTCGGGCGCCACGTCCCGGTCGTGGAAGCAGTAGTACGGCGTCCCGAGCTTCGTGAAGAACTCGAACGCCGCGGCCATCCGCTGGCGCGCCTGGGCCATCTCGTCGCCGCCGGGCACCAGCCACGGCCGGTCCATCGTCCCGTTGCCGAACATGTCCACGCCGGCCCACGAGAACGAGTGCCAGAAGCAGACGCCGGGCCGGAGATGGTCGACCATCGGCCTGCCGAGGACGACCCGGTCCGGCTGCCAGACCTTGAACGCGAGCGGGTCGCGGCTCTCGAGGCCGCCGAACGGGATCGGGCCCGTGACCTCGGTGAAGAACTCCTCGCCCACGCGTCGTCCCTCCTCGCGCCGCTCCGGGCGCCGAGTGTCGTCGGAATTTGTAGGAGTAGGCTACATACCCGGTTCGGCCGGGTCAACGCCCGTGAACGCGACCCGGACCCGGCCCTCGACGGGCGCGCGGAGAGCGATCGTCCGGCCCACGATCCGCCCCGCCGTCGCCAGCGGCGGTCGGCCCTCGCGCTCGACGGTGACCGCGTACGCGCCGTCGGACGGCAGCGCAACGGGCATGGGGAACCGGACGATCGCAGCGTCTCCGTCCCGCTCCGCGATGCCCACGACGGCGTGGGGCCGGCCGAGCAGCGCCTCGACGCGCCGGAAGTCACCGCCGGCGATCGCCCGCCGGATGTCCGAGCTGCGGACCACCGACCGGTCGAGCTCCATCGCGGGCACGACGACGACCTCGAAGCCGCGCTCCGCGCCCAGGTCCCGCAGGGCGTCGGGGGTGCCCCGGCGCTCGTACCCGAATGCCGCGTCGGGCGTCATCAGGAACCCGGCGACGGGCGCCCGGTCCGCGACCGCGTCCACGAACGCCTGGTACGGCGTCTCGCGGAGCCGCCGGTCGAACTCGACGACCACCGTCGTGTCGACGCCCGCCGCGCGAAGCCGGTCCAGCCGCTCGTCGGGGTCGCACAGGAGGGGCGGCGCGCTCCCCGTGAGCACCTCGTCGGGATGGTGGTCGAACGTGATCACCAGCGGCCGCGCCGACCGCGCCGCCGCCTCCTCGACCAGGTGCCGCAGCAGGTACGCATGCCCGAGATGCAGGCCGTCGAACACGCCGACGCAGACGAACACCGGCGCGCTGGAGCGCGGAAGGCCCTCGAGGCCGCGGGCGACCTGCACGTCAGGCGGACGTCGGGCTCGAGGCGGCGGGGACGTCCGGCGCGGTCCGCGCAGGAACGGGCGCCTCGGCGAGGACCTTGTGGGGGTGCAGCGCGCCCGCGACCGCGCGGCACACGGCGGCCACGCGCCCATCGGGTCCGACGGCGAGCACGAGCGGCGCGTCCCGGACCGGCAGCGCGGTCTTGGGCGCCGTGATGAGGCCCTCGCGAAGCCGCCGGACCTCGTCCTCGGTCACGACCGCGTGCGGCAGGTCCTCCAGGCCGGCGTCGATCGGCCGCAGCACGCGCGCGATGCCCGCGGGACCGTCGGCCGCGTGCGCCCGGAGCGACTCGAACGAGACGGCGTCGTCGAGCCGGAAGCCGCCGGACGCGGTCCGCACGAGCGCGCCGAGGTACGCGCCGCACCCGAGGCGCTCGCCGAGGTCACGCGCGAGCGCCCGGATGTACGTCCCGGCCGAGCACTCCACGTCCACGACCGCGATCGGGCGCGCCGGATCCGAGCCGTCCCACTCGACGAGCGTCAGCGCGTGGACGATCACGTCCCTCGGGGCGAGTTCGACCGGCTCACCGCGACGAGCGAGCTGGTACGCGCGCCGGCCTTCGACCTGGACGGCGCTGTACCGGGGCGGGACCTGGCGCAGCGGACCGACGAACCCGGCCAGCGCCGCCTCGACGGCGGCACGGTCGGGCGCCGGACCGGCCCCTGGCGTCCGCTCCCCGTCGATGTCGTCGGTCGTCGACGTCTCGCCGAAGCAGATGGTCGCCCGGTAGTGCTTGGTGTTGCCCAGGTGGTACTCGACGAGCCGCGTCGCGCGGCCGAGGAACACGGGCAGGACGCCGGCCGCGAACGGGTCGAGCGTCCCGCCGTGGCCGACGCGGCGCGTCGACGAGAGGCGTCGGACGAGGTCGACGACGTCGTGCGAGGTCGGACCCGAGGGCTTCGCGACGACGAGGACGCCGTCGAGGCCGCCCGATCGGTCTCGCCGGCTCACCGGCGCACCGCGGCGACGAGCCGCTCCGCCTCCGCGAGGACGGGCGCCAGGGCGCGGTCGACGGGCAGGTCGATCGACGCGCCCGACGCGCGCGCGTGGCCGCCGCCGCCGAACGTGCCCGTCAGCACCGTCGCGTCCACCCCGCCCGGCTTCGTCCGGACCGACAGGCGTGTCGTCCCGTCCTCCTGCTCCTTGAGCAGCATCGCGACCTCGGCCGCCTCGGCCTGCGCGATCAGGTCGATGATTCCCTCCGAGTGGGCGGGGATCGCGCCCGTCGCGGCGAGGTCGTCGAGCCGGAGCGTCGACCACGCGATCCGGCCGCCCGCCGAGGTTTCGAGGCGGCCGAGCACCCGCCCGAACAGCCGGAGCTGGGCCTCGGGCTTGGTGCGGTACAGCCGGCGCGAGATGTCGGACAGCGGCGCCCCGGCGCCGACGAGCGCCGCCGCGACCTCGAGCGTGCGCGGCGTGGCGTTCGGGTGCGCGAACGTCGAGGTGTCCATGACGATGCCCGCCATCAGCGCCTCCGCCAGCCGCCCATCGGCGAGGCCCAGCGGAAGCCGGAGCGTGACCGCGAGCAGGGCGACCATCTCGCACGTCGCCGCGGCGTGCGGCTCGATCCAGTCGGTGTCGCCCGCGGCGTCGTTCGAGGCGTGGTGGTCGATCGTCACCCGCGGCAGCTCGGCGAACAGGCCGGGATGGCGCCGCGCGACGTCGCCGACGCGGCTGGGGCTCGCGCAGTCGGCGAGCACGAGCAGGTCGTACGAGGTCCCGGGCTCGGGGTCGCGGACGAAGCGGTCCATGCCGCGCAGGAAGCCGTACAGCGGCGGGACCTCGTCGGTCGAGACGGCGGTCGCCCGGCCGCCCAGCGCCTCGACCAGGAGCGAGACGCCGAGCACCGCACCGAGCGTGTCGGCGTCCGGGTTCTCGTGCGTGACCGCGAGCACGTGCCGAGCCCCGCGGAGCCGGGCGACGACCGCCTCGGGCACCGCGTCGCGCGCCCAGCCCGTGAGGTCGACGGGTCGAGCCTCGGTCATCGTCGCGGTCGGGTGGACTTGCGATGCGGTCCCGCGGCCTTCGGTCCGCGACCGGTCGCGCCGCCGCGCGGGCGTCGGGATGGTCCGCGCCGTCCGGCGGGCGCGGCCGGATCAGCCGCATCGCCGGTGGCGCCTGGCTCGCCCGCGGCGTCGCCCTCGTGGGGCAGGCGCGGCACCGGCGTGGGCAGCGATTCGTTCACGGGCGCGATCGCGTCGGGCTCGACGCCCGCCTCGAGCTCGGACAGCAGGTGCAGGACACGGGTGCCCCGCTCCGCCGAGTCGTCGAGCCGGACGTGCAGCTCGGGGATGCGCCTGATCCGCAGCCGGCGCCCGAGCTCGTGCCGGATGAACGGCATCGCGCTGTCGAGCGCCCGGAGCGTCTCGGTGCGATCGCCCTTCTGCCCGATCACGGACACCCAGACCTTCGCGTGGCGCAGGTCGGGCGACGTCTCGACGTCGGTGATGGTCGCGAACCCGATTCGCGGATCCGCGACCTCCTTCGCGAGCAGCGCGCCGATCTCCTGGCGGAGGAGCTCGTCCACCCGCTCGGTGCGTTGACTCATCCGAGCGTTACCCCGTGATCCGGCTCCGTGCCTGCTGGGTGAAGCACTCGATGATGTCGCCTTCCTCGAGGTCGTTGTACCCGGCGAGCCCGATGCCGCACTCGAAGTTCGAGGCGACCTCGCGGACGTCGTCGCGGAAGCGGCGCAGCGAGTCGATCTTGTCGGTCGCGATCACCTTGCCGCCGCGATAGACGCGCGCGCCGCCGGTGCGGACGATCCGCCCGTCGGTGACGTAGCACCCGGCGATGACCGTCGTCTTGCCGACCCGGAAGATCTGGCGCACCTCGGCGCGGCCCTCGACGACCTCCACGATCTCCGGCTCGAGCATGCCCTTGAGGGCCGCGTCGATGTCGTCCGTGAGCTTGTAGATGATGTCGTAGAGGCGGACGTCGACACCCTCGGCCTCGGCCGCCCGGCGGGCGGTGTCGGTGATGCCGGTGTTGAAGCCGACGACGATCGCGTTGGACGCCGTCGCGAGCATGATGTCGTTGTCCGTGATGTCGCCGTTGGCCTCGAGCAGGACGTTGATCTTCACCTCGTCCGTGTTCAGCTGGCCGAGCGCGTTGGTGATGGCGCCCAGCGAGCCCGAGACGTCGGCCTTGAGGATGATCCGCAGCTCCTTGGCCTGGCCGGCCTGGATCTGCTTGTACAGGTCCTCCAGCGTCGCCCGGCCGGACGCGCCGCCCGCCTGTGCCGCCGCCGCGGTCCGGCGCTGCTCCACCTGGCTCCGAGCGATCGTCACGTCGCCCACGACCCTGAGGACGTCGCCGGCCTCGGGCACGTCGGACAGGCCCAGGATCACGGCAGCGGTCGCGGGGCCCGCCTTCGGGACCCGCTTGCCGGCCGAGTTCTCCAGCGCCTTGATCTTCCCGAAGGTGTTGCCCGCGACGACCACGTCGCCCACGCGCAGCGTGCCCGTCTGGACGATCACGGTTGCCACGGGGCCGCGGCCCTTGTCGAGGCGGGCCTCGATGACCGTGCCGATGGCGTCGCGCTTCGGGTTGGCCTTGAGCTCCTGGAGGTCGGCGACGAGCAGGATGATCTCGAGCAGCTCGTTGATGCCCTGGCCCGTGCGGGCGGAGACCGGGACGAGCGGCGTGTCGCCGCCGTAGTCCTCGACGACGACGCCGGCCTCGGCGAGCTCGGTCTTGACACGGTCCTGGTTCGCGTCGGCCTTGTCGATCTTGTTCATGGCGATCACGAGCGGGACCTTGGCGGCCTTCGCGTGGCTGATCGCCTCGAGCGTCTGGGGCATCACCCCGTCGTCGGCCGCGACCACGATCACCGCGATGTCGGTGACCTTGGCGCCGCGTGCGCGCATCGACGTGAACGCCTCGTGACCCGGGGTGTCGAGGAACACGACGCGCTTGCCGTCCTTGGTCGTGACCTCGGAGGCGCCGATGTGCTGCGTGATGCCGCCCCGCTCGCCGGCGGCGACGGTGGTCGAACGGATGGCGTCGAGGAGGCTCGTCTTGCCGTGATCGACGTGCCCCATCACGGTCACGATCGGCGCGCGGTCGACGAGGCTCTCCTCGTCCTCGGCGGTCTCATCCCAGAGCTGCTCCTTGGCAGCTTCCGCCGGGGCGGCGCCGCCCTCCTCGTCCTCGTCGCCGGCCGCGGCGGCCGTCGGCTCGGCGACCTCGTAGCCGAGCTCCTCGGCGACCAGCGACGCCGTGTCGCGGTCGATGAGCTGGTTGATGGTCGCGAAGATGCCGCTCTTGATGAGCTCGCGGATGATGTCCGCAGGGTTCGTGCCGAGGAGCTCGGCGAGCTCCTTCACCGTGATCGTGCCGGGCAGCTCGATCGCGCCCCGCTCGGACGGGTCGACGACCTGCACCGCGCCGGGCGTGAACGTGCCGGGACGTCGCTGGGGCTTGCGCGGCCCGCGCCGGCCGCGGGTGCCGCTCCTACTTCGAGCCATGTGGCCCTCCTCCCTGGTCGGATGCTGTGTTCGGGGCGCCGGGAACGGCGCGCTGGACGGGTTCGGTGGTGGCTGCCTCGACGATCGGGTCCGCGGCGAGGACGGCGAGCACGGACTCCGGGACCGGCGCCTTGAACGCGTGGTCCAGCGAGCGCTTGCGCGCCGCGAGCTCCCAGCATGCCGTGTCACGGCAGAGGTACGCGCCGCGGCCCGGCAGCCGCCCGGTCGGGTCGATGACGATCGAACCGTCCTGCCCGCGCACGACCCGCAGCAGGTCGCGCTTGGGGCGCACCGTGCGGCAGGCGACGCAGCTCCGCTCCGGGATCCGCCGCGCGGGGGCCGGCCGGCTCGCGCCGGCGGTCGGCCGGGCTACGACGACACCTCCTCGGTAGTCGCTGTGGCCTTGCGGGTCCGCTTCGCCGGCGGGGCGGCGACGGGCTCCGGCGCCTCGGACGGCGTGGCGCCGGGTTCGGCCCCGACGGTGCCGTCGGTTGCGTCGGCGGGCTCCGGGGTCCCGGCGACGTCGGCCGCCTCGGTCGCGGCCTTCTTCCGGGTCACGCGAGGCTTCTTCGTCACCGCCTCGGCGGCGTCGGGGGCCGGTGCGCCGTCCACGTTCGCGGCGGGCGCGTCGGCCACCACGTCGGCGCCCGGTGTCGGTGTCGCCGTTGGCGACGCTTCAGCGGCCGGTGCCGTTGGCGTCTCCGGCTCGGCGGCCGGCGACGGCCCGGCTTCGGGCGAAGTCTCGGGCTCGACGGCGGGCGCCGGTGCCGGTGCCGCGGCAGCCTCGGCGGCCGCGACGTCGCTCCGGATGTCGATCCGCCAGCCGGTGAGGCGCGCCGCGAGCCGCGCGTTCTGCCCCTCGCGGCCGATCGCGAGCGACAGCATGCGCTCGGGCACCGTGACGTTCGCGATCCGGCGCTCCTCGTCGATGTTCACGCCGAGCACCTGCGCCGGCGACAGCGCGTTCGCAACGAACACCGACGCGTCCTCGTTCCACGGGATCACGTCGATCTTCTCGCCGGCGAGCTCGGCCACGACCGCCTGGACCCGCGCGCCGCGCTGGCCGACCGTCGCGCCCACCGGATCGAGGCCGTCCTGGCGGGACGACACGGCGACCTTGGACCGGCTGCCCGCCTCGCGGGCGATGGCCTTGATCTCGACCGTCCCGGCGTGGATCTCCGGCACCTCGAGCTCGAACAGGCGACGCAGGAATCCCTTGTGGGTCCGGCTCACCATCACCTGCGGCCCGCGCGCCGAGCGGCGGACCTCGAGGACGTACGCCTTGACCGGCTGGCCGATCCGGTAGTGCTCGAGCGGGCTCTGCTCGCTCGTCGCGAGGACCGCCTCGTCGCCCTTGCCGACGTCGAGGATGATCGCCCGCGGCTCCACGCGGCTCACGGTGCCCGTGATGAGCTCGCCCTCGCGGGCCGCGAGCTGGTCGAATCGCTGATCGCGCTCCACCTCGCGCATCCGCTGGAGGATGATCTGCTTGGCTGTCTGGGCGCCGATGCGGCCGAAGTGCTCGGCGTCGAGCTGCTCCAGCTCGATGACCTCGCCGGCGCGCGCCTCGGGGTTCGTCTGCCGGGCCTCCCCGACCGTCACCTCGACGAGCGGGTCCTCGATCTCGTCGACGACGTAGCGCCCGCGATAGACGCGGATCTCCCCGGTCCCGGGCTCGATCCGGACGAAGATGTCCTCCTCGCCCGCGACCCGGCGGTACGCGGCCTGGATCCCCTCCTCCACGGCCCGGATGAGCGCCTGCTGGGGAACCTGCTTCTCGGCATTGAGCTGGAGCAGGGCACCGACGAAGTCACGACTCATCCCGCGCCTCCTGCTGCTCTGCTCGGCGGGCCGTGACACAAAGAAACGTGGGTTGGTCACCCACGTTCGGTGGCGGCCTCGCTGTGTTGGCGGCGAGTATACACCCGGGTCCGTGGACGCCTCAACGCGGGCCACGCCCGGCGCGCCCCGCGGTCTGCCGGTCGCCGGACACCCGAGGCACCCGCCCCGAACCCCGATATCGCCTCCGAGTCAACGCGCGCGCACGGCCGAGATGCCGGTCATGGCACGCCCGTCCCCACGCTGCACCGTGGCTTCCTGACAGCAGTCCGCGCTCGATCGGCTCCGCAACTTGTGACGATCAGCCGTCCGTCGACGCGGTCGCGACAATGGCGCGCCCGGGGGTCATCGATCGACGCCCAAGGCGTCGCGGATCGCCGCAATCGTGTCCGCGCTCACCGGCATCACGCGGGCGCCCCGCTGACCGTGGCAGGCGACGATGGCCGAGCCGCCGGGAGGTCCGTCGCCGAGGAGCGTCTCGATGGAGCTGACTCGGTCGCAGCCGACGCCGGCCGGTCCCGCGATGTCGATCTCGTCGACGTCCCAGATCAGGGTCGGCAGCCCGTCCGCGATGAGCCCGTCCAGCTGCTCCTGGCCGATGACGGTGGCGGCGGTCGAATCCTGCCGGCGCACCTCCACTGCGAGCCGCGAGAGCGCAGCAAGCAGCGCGGCCTGGTCGATCGTGCCGATATCGCCGCGCGTCGCGATGGTCGTGTCGAGATAGGCGCGCGGAAATGGCTCCGGCGTCCCGAGCCCGGACACGGCCAGGCCGGCCGCCGGAACGACGAAGCTGAGCACGATCGCGAGCCGCCCGAACCACAGCCGCAGCCGTTGGCGCAGCGGCAGCCGCTCCCGTGTGACGGTCGTGTACGCCGCGAGGAGCGGCTCGAGCCACGTCGGGTCCCGACGCCGGTGCCGGCCGAGCGCGTCGGCCACCGCGACACCGGCCTCGAGCTGACGCCGATCATCGCCGTCGGGCAGTGCCCCGGCCGCAGCGCGTACCCGGGACAGGTCGGCGTCCCCGCCCGCCAGCGCGAGCGGCGCGACCGCCAGCCATGTCCGCCACGCCGCGTCCGCCTCGGACCTCGGCACGTACGCCGCCAGCTCGCGATCGCGGACGACGGGGTCCGCCGCCAGCGACGCAGCCATCACCCGGTACGCCTGCGGCACCGTGCCGCGCGGGTGCGTGCCGAGCCAGGTCTCGGCCTGGGCGGGATGCTCGTTCGGGCTGGGGCCCCCGGTCTCGTCGATCCACCTCCTGGTCCGCCCGGCCTGCTGCCACAGCAGGACGTCCTGTCCTCGCCAGCGGCGACGGTCGAGCACGCTCGTGACCGCGACGATCCCGACGACGATCGCGATCGCAACGGACGCCGCGATCGCCGGCGACACGCCGTTCCACGCCCAGGCAACCGCGACACCGGTCGCGACGAGGACGAACGCAACGGCCGGCCGCGCCAGCCTGCCGGTGAACAGGTCGCGCGTGAAGGCTTCGCTCGCGGCCTCGTCCTGCCGGCGCCCATCGCGGAACGCGCGCAGCCGAGCCAGGAGCCGGCGCACCCGCGGCCTCGATCAGGCCAGGACTGGCGCGACGCCGTAGCGGCGGTCGACGTAGGCCTCGAGCAGCTCGATGAACTCGGCGACGATCGCGTCGCCGCGGAGTGTCCGGTCGAGCCGGCCGTCGACGAACACCGGCGCGACCGGCGCCTCGAACGTCCCCGGCAGGCTGATCCCGATGTCGGCGTGCTTGGACTCGCCGGGCCCGTTCACCACGCAGCCCATCACGGCGACCTTCATGTCCTCGACGCCCGGGTACTCGTCCCGCCAAGCCGGCATGCGCGCCTTGATGTGATCGGTGATGTCGCGCGCCATCTCCTGGAAGAACGTCGACGTCGTCCGTCCACAACCCGGGCACGCCGAGACCTGCGGCAGGAACGCGCGCAGGCCCATCGACTGCAGCACCTGCTGCGCGACCTCGACCTCGCGCTCGCGGCCCGCGCCGGGCTCGGGGGTCAGCGACACCCGGATCGTGTCGCCGATGCCCTCGTTGAGCAGGATCGCGAGCGCCGCCGAGGACGCCACGATGCCCTTGTCCCCCATCCCCGCCTCCGTGAGGCCGAGGTGCAGCGGGTAGTCGGAGCGGACGGCCAGGCGCCGGTAGGTGTCGATCAGGTCGCGGACGCCGGAGACCTTCGCCGACAGGATGATCCGGTCGTGGCGCATCCCGGTCTCCTCGGCGAGCTCCGCCGAGCGCATCGCCGACTCGATCATGGCGTCGATCATCACGTCGCGCGCGTCGCGCGGGTCGGCGAGCAGGGCGTTGGCCGACATGAGATCGGTCAGCAGCTGCTGGTCGAGCGATCCCCAGTTGACCCCGATCCGGACGGGCTTGTCGTGCTCGACGGCTACCCGGACGATCGTC
>JAICUI010000014.1 GCA_025935925.1 Chloroflexota bacterium | reverse complement strand
TGTCGAAGCCGTCCATCTCGACGAGGATCTGGTTCAGCGTCTGCTCGCGCTCGTCGTGGCTGCCACCGAGGCCCGCGCCGCGCTGGCGGCCGACCGCGTCGATCTCGTCCACGAACACGATGCACGGGCTGTTGCGCTTCGCCTGGTCGAACAGGTCGCGCACGCGCGAGGCGCCGACGCCCACGAACATCTCGACGAACTCGGAGCCCGAGATCGAGAAGAAGGGCACGCCGGCCTCGCCGGCGACGGCGCGGGCCATGAGCGTCTTGCCGGTGCCTGGCGGCCCGACGAGGAGCACGCCGCGCGGGATGCGCGCGCCGAGCGAGTTGAACTTCTCGGGGAACTTGAGGAACTCCACGACCTCCTGGAGCTCCGTCTTCGCCTCGTCGACGCCCGCGACGTCGGCGAACGTCACGACGGTCTTGTTGCCCAGGAACATCCGGGCGCGGCTCTTGCCGAAGGACAGGGCCTGGTTATTCGTTCCCTGCGCCTGGCGCATCATGAAGATGATGAAGCCGCCGATCACGAGGAGCGGCAGCAGCCCGGTCAGCAGCAGGCCGATCCACGACGTGTCGGCCGTCGGGTTCTTGGTGAACTCGGGCACCTTCTGCTGGCCGCCCGCCTTGGCCGCGAGCTGCATGTCGGCCCACACGTCGCCGGTGATCGAGTTGGGCACGACGACGGTGTAGGTCTTGTTGTCGGTGGTCGTGACCGTCAGGGTCTCCCCGTCCTGCACGACCTTGCTGACCTTGCCCGCCTGCACGTCACTGGAGAACGTCGAGTACGGCTCCTGCGAGTGCGGCGCGGAAGACTGGACCCAGGTGTAGAGCAGCGCGACCGTGCCCGCCACGAGGACGAGCATCACGATCCCGTTGCGCAGGAACTTTGCGTTCAAACGGAGCGCCTCCAGGCCAACCGGCCGGCATGCGACGCCGGTCCACGAGCGAGTATACCGTCGGGTTCGGGGCACCCCGGATGGGCCACCCGTGCCGACAATACGGGGCAGCATCGCCGATGGATGGCGTCCCGGGCACTAAGGCGGCGTTCAGGTTTCGTCACATCGGCCTCGCCCGGCGGTGCCGGTGGACGGCTTGCCGTTCCACGAACCGGGCGTCCGCACACCACGAAGCCCCCGGAACGACGCCCGGATCCGGGCCGCCGAGGGCTTCGGTCGAGGAAGGTCGCGGTGGTAGCGGAGGGCGGATTCGAACCACCGACCAAGGGCTTATGAGTCCCCTGCTCTACCACTGAGCTACTCCGCCGTGGCGGCCCCGATCGTAGCGGCGGCGGTGTGCCGCGTCCAACGACCGACGCCGCGACGCGAAGACGTGGGACGTGCCCGTCACCCACAATGGCGCCAGCGTTCCGTCACGGGAGGGGTGAGCCATGACCAGCGACGCACCGGGCTCGGGCGAGCCCGAGCCTGTGGGACCCGATGCCTCGTCGGCCGATGCGTCCCCGACGGAGGTCGTGCCGCCGGCGACGCCACCGGTCGCTCCCTGGGCGCCCGAACCGCCGGTCCCGCCCAGCGCTGCGCAGCCCGGCGCTGAGCCACCGCCCGCCGCCGAGCCGCCGGCTGCCGCGCCGCCTCCTGCCGGTCCGCCCCCCGCCGGCCAGCCGCCGGCGCAGCCGGCGCCGTGGGCAGCGCCGCCGTCCCAGCAGCCCGCAGGCTGGGGACCGGGACCCGCGCCGGGTTCGGCACCCGGCCAACCCGGCCAGCCCGCCTGGGCCCCGGCCCCCGGTGCACCAGGCGGCGCGCCGCCGCCCGGCACGTGGAATCCGGCGCCGGCCAGCTCATCCGGCAACGGCTGCCTCAAGGGCTGCCTCATCATCGGCGCGATCCTCGTCGTCATCGCGGTCATCGGCGTGGTCGGGATCGTGCTGCTGGGCCGCCAGTTCGTGTCCGACCTCGGCGTCAACCCGGACACCGGCAACGCCAGGGAGTGCACGATCGTCTCCGCCGACGAGCTGAACGGCATCTTCGGCAGCGACGACGCCACCGTCCTCCCCATGGGCGGCATCGCCGACGCCACCATCGGGCAGGTGCTCGACAAGCGGGTGCTCAAGGACGCCAGCGACTGCTGGCTCGTCGTCGGCAGCTCCTCGGCTGGCATCACGGGCCGGATCGCGGAGCAGGACGCGCTCGACGCGTCCGGCGACTTCCAGACGGCGAAGTCGGCGGCCCAGACCGGCGGCTACTTCGGCGGCGACGTCTCGGGCTACGGCGACGAGGCGTTCTGCACGGGTGCGTCCGAGGGCGGCTCGTTCGGCATCCTCGTCCGCAGCGGCGGGCGGCTCGCGTACGTCAGCCTGCTCGACTCCCGGGCGGCCTCGATCGGCGACTGGCAGACCACCGCTGACGGCGTGACGGTCTCGCCGGACACGTGCCAGCTCGCCGGCGAGATCGCCAAGGCTGCCGTCAACTAGCGATCGTCCCGGTCAGCCGCCGCCGTCGCCGAAGAGCAGCCGGGACCAAGCGTCGATCGGCTGCTCGGGCTCGCTGTCGGTCCCGAGCCGGGTCGCCGCCGAGCCCGGTGCGTCAGGCGCGAGGGACGGCGCGTCCTCGGCGAGCGTGAACGGGATCTCCGCGGGGTTGCCCAGCCGGTAGCCCCGCGCCGCCTGCTCGATGTAGGACTGGCGCTGGATCAGCTGCAGCTCCTGCTCGAGGCCCGCGACGTCCTGCTCGAGCTGGGCGTTGTGCGCTCGCATCGCGTCGGCGCGTGCGGTCGCCTCGCTCGCCTCGCCCACCTGGCGCGCGAAGAGCACGATCACCCACGCGGCGACCAGCGCGCCGATCAGGACGGCGATCCGGCGGCGGGTCAGGCCGGCGACGGGGAGATCGGCGAGGCTGCCGAGCGCGGTCGTCGCGGCCGGCGTGGCGACGGCGTCGGCGTCCGGAAGGTCCGGCTCGGGGGCTGCGGGCCGCGGGGGGCCGGACTCGGGTCGCGAGGGGGAACGCCGCATCGGGCCGAGGGTAGCTGCGCCGGATTCGGGTGTCAACCGGATCCCGGCACGGCGATTCGCGGTCCGCAACGCGAGGCTCCGCGTGGCGGGTGACACCCTAGCTGTCACAACGCGGTCCCAGGCTGGCGTAGACTTCCGCGCAAATCGCTCATCCGTTCGAAATAGCCTTCGGGAGACCGGCATGCGGACCTACGCCCCCGCGACCACGCGCGCCGTGCTGGACGAGCTGCTCGAGGAGCCGTCGCTCGCCCGCGGCGTCGTCCACCACGAGGTGATCGAGGCGCGTACCGCCGAGCATGGCGAGTGGCCCGCGTGGCTGGACGGCAGGATCCTCGCGGGACTCGCGAAGCGCGGGATCGAGCGGCCGTACACGCACCAGGCGGACGCGATCGAGGCCGTCCACGCGCAACAGGACGTGGTTGTCGTGACGCCGACGGCCTCCGGGAAGTCGCTGTGCTACACGATCCCGGTCCTGCAGTCGCTGGCGGAGGACCCGTCCGCTCGCGCGCTGTTCCTGTTCCCGACCAAGGCGCTCGGCCAGGACCAGGTCGCGGAGCTCGGCGAGCTCGTCCTCGATGCGGGCCTCGAGGTGTCGGCGGCCTGCTACGACGGCGACACCCCGGCGCCGATCCGCTCGGCCGTCCGCAAGGCGGGCCAGGTGGTCGTGACCAACCCGGACATGCTCCACTCCGCGATCCTCCCCCACCACACGAAGTGGTTCCAGCTGTTCGAGCAGCTGCGGGTCATCGTCATCGACGAGCTCCACACGTACCGCGGCGTGTTCGGGTCGCACGTAGCCAACGTCCTGCGCCGCCTGCTCCGGCTGTGCCGCCACTACGGCTCCAACCCCGTCATCGTGTGCTGCTCGGCGACCATCGGGAACCCGGGCGAGCTCGCGGAGCAGCTCACGGGTCGACCGATGCGGCTCATCGACCGCAACGGCGCCCCGTCGGGCGAGAAGCACCTGCTGCTGGTCGACCCACCGGTCCTCGATCCCGCGACGGGGGCTCGCGGATCGGCGCTCACGCTGGCGCAGCGCTGGTCGCTGCCGTTCCTCCGCGCGGGACGGCAGACGGTGGTCTTCGGGAAGAGCCGGGTCGCGGTCGAGATCATGCTCTCGAACCTGCGCGAGACGTTGCGCGCGGACCTCGGACCGCGGAGCCGCATCCGCGGGTATCGCGCGGGCTACCTGCCCACCGAACGTCGTGCGATCGAGCGCGGGCTGCGCGACGGCGAGGTCCTCGGCGTCGTGAGCACGAATGCCCTCGAGCTCGGCGTCGACATCGGGCGCCTCGACGTCGCGGTGCTCGCCGGCTACCCGGGGTCGATCGCCGGGACGTGGCAGCAGATCGGGCGTGCCGGACGGCGCGGCGACGTCAGCGTCGCGGTCCTCGTCGCGTCCCAGTCCCCTGTCGACCAGTACGTGATCCACCACCCCGAGTTCGTCCTCGGCGGGCGGCCCGAAGAGGCGCGCGTCGACGCCGACAACCTGCACGTGCTGCTCGCCCACGTCCGGTGTGCCGCGTTCGAGCTGCCGTTCGAGCCTCGCGAGTGGTTCGGCCCCGGCGCGGCGGACGACCTGCTCGCCTTCCTCGGCGAGGGCGGCACCGTGCGCCAGGCCGACGACGGGCGGTGGTACTGGAGCTCCGAGAACTTCCCGGCGTCCGAGGTCTCGCTGCGGGCGGCGGCGCCCGAGAACGTGGTGATCATCGACACCACGCCGGACCGGCCGCGGGTCCTGGGCGAGGTCGACCTGTTCGCCGCGCAGGTGCTCGTCCACCAGCACGCAATCTATCTGCACGAGTCGGTGCAGTACCACGTCGACCGGCTCGAATGGGGCGAGCGCAAGGCCTACGTGCACCGGATCGACGCCGACCACTACACGTACGCGAACCGCGCCGTGACCCTCAAGCCGCTCGACGTGTTCGCGGAGGCGCCCGGCACGGGCGGCCGCCGCGTCCACGGCGAGGTGATGGTGTCGAGCCTCGTCACGCTCTACAAGAAGCTGAAGTTCCTCACCGACGAGAACGTCGGCTGGGGCCCGGTCGACCTGCCGGAGATCGAGCTCCAGACGACTGCGTACTGGCTGACCGCGGAGCAGGCGGGAATCGGATGGCGGCGCGACCAGCTCGACGTCGCGCTGATCGGCGCCGGACGGGCGATCCAGGCCGTCGCGGCGGTGCTGCTCATGGTCGACCCGCGCGACCTCGGACTCGTGTCCCAGGTCCGCTCGCCGCACCACGAGGCGCCGACGATCTACCTGTACGAGGCGATGCCCGGCGGCGTCGGGTTGTCGGAGCGGCTGTTCGCTCGGCACGCGGAGCTGGTCGACGGTGCCGCTGACCTGCTCCGCGCGTGTGCCTGCGACGCTGGCTGCCCGGCGTGCACCGGGCCGCGGCTCGAGCCCGACGTGGACGGCAAGGCGCTCGCGCTGCGCCTGCTCGCCGCGCTCGGAGCCGGGTCGCAGGGGCCCGCGACGGTCGTGGAGCGTGCAGCGGCGCCGGTCGCGTGACGGCGGAACCCATGCCCCGGGTCGCCGCGACGACCGCGGTCGGGCGCGAGCGCCGCCTGGCGAACCTCCGGGCGACGCTCGCACGGGCGACACCGGCGATCGGCCCGGACCAGGAGCCGGCACGCGCGCCGTTCGCCGGACGCCGCAGCCCCGCGCTCGCCGCGCGGCTGGCGGCCGCCCTGGGCGCGGAGGTCGCCGATGCGCCGGGCGGCCTGCTCGTGCGGCGGGTGGCGACGCCGGTCGAGATCCCGGTCGACCGCGAGCGCCTGTCGCGGCTTCCCGGGCATCCGCCTCCGGACGCGCCGCTCGTCTGCCTGGACACCGAGACGACGGGCCTTGCGACGGCGGCCGGGACGCTCGCGTTCCTCGTCGGTCTCGCGCGCTGGGAGGGCGACTGGTTCCAGCAGGTCCAGCTGCTCCTGCCCGACCACGCCGACGAGCCGGCGCTGCTCGCGGAGCTCGCCAGCTGGGTCACGCCCGACACCTGGCTCGTGACGTACAACGGCCGGGGGTTCGACTGGCCGCTCATCGAGGCCCGCTACCGGCTTGCCGGCCGCCCCGCGCCGGCGCATGCGGGGCACCTCGACCTGCTGCCATTCGTCCGGCGGGTGTTCCGCCATCGGATGGACGACGCGCGGCTGCGGACGGTCGAGGGCGAGCTGCTGGGCGTCACGCGCGTCGGCGACGTCGAGGGCTGGGAAATCCCCTCGATCTACCTCGACGTCTTGCGGGGCGGGCCGATCGGGCCGCTCGCCGGCGTCGTCATCCACAACGAGAAGGACGTGCGGTCGCTCGGGCTCCTCCTCGCGCACGTCGAGCACCGGTACGCCGACCGCGCGACGCGCCACGCGGCCCCGAGAGGCGACCTCGCGGGGCTCGCGGGCGCCTACACCCGCGATCGGCGCCACGGCGAGGCGCTCGAGTGTCTCGACGACGCGCTGGCGTCGGAGCCGCCCGTGCGCGACCCGTTCGGGCGTTCGCCCGTCGGGCCGGTGCTCGCCCGTGAGGCCGCCGAGGACGAGCGCGACGCGTGGTGGTCGCCGCGCGTCCGTCCGCACTACGGCGGTGCGCGCCCGGCGGCCGGCTGGACCGGCGCGCTCGCGAACGGACGCGGCGGCCCGCTCGGCCCGGCACCGGGTGCCGCTGCGTGGCGCGCCGAGGGCGGCCGCTGGACCGACGAACACCTGGCCGCCGAGCGGGCCCGCACGCTCCGCCGGCTCGGGCGGTTCCCGGAGGCGGCGGAGGCGTGGCAGGTCGCGGCCGCCGCCGGAGGCGGACTCGGCGTGATCGCCTGGATCGAGGTCGCGAAGCTGCGTGAGCACCGGCTCGGCGATCCGGGCGGAGCGCTTGCCGCGACCCGGGCCGCATGGCGGCTGCTCGAGCGGCTGCGGCTCACCGGACGCGCGCACCCGAGGCTCGAGGCGGACCTCCAGCGGCGCGGGACGCGGCTCGCTGCAAGGCTGCGCCGGGCGCGTGCCCTACCGGGGTGAGCGCCGGCCGTCGTCGGGGCGGGCGCGGCGCATGCGTCCCAGGACGTCGTCGAGGTGTGGCACGCCGAACATGCCCGCGCTCTCGAGCACGAGCGAGGCGCACGCCGCGCCGAGGCGGAGGTCCGGATCCGGGCCGGCCCAGCCGGCGACCAGCGCGGGGCGGATGCGCGCCGCGAAGACGCCGGCGAGGAACGTGTCTCCCGCCCCCACCGGGTCGAGGTTGGCGTCGGGCGGGATCGTGTCCCAGCGCCGCGTCGAGCGTCCGCGGCGGCGGTCACCCGCCTCGTGGGCCGTGCCGCCGCGCGCACCGTCGGTGACCAGGAGCGTGGCACCCGGACGTAGGAGCGACAGCAGCGCCTCGGGCGACGTGTCGCCGTGGACGTCATCGCGCCCGACACCGATGAGGTTCGCGCGCCGGACGATCGGCGATGCGACGGGCGCGCGGTGCGTGACGGGCTCGCCGGCCCGAAGCGACCGCAGGAGGCCCTGCCAGCCGACGGCGACGAGCGCGTCGTCGCGCGGGATCGCCGCCCACGCGTCGTCCACCTCCGCGGCGACCGGGACGAGCATCCACGCCCTCGCGGGACGCCACGCGGCGGGCAGGGCGGAGGGATCCACCGGGTCCGACGCGCGCGGCGACAGCTGGCGCCGGCCCGCAGGCGTCTCGACGTTCACGAACACCGGGCCGCGGGCGCCGTCCACGAACCGCAGGTCCACGCCCGCCTGGCGGACCAGCCGGAGCTCGGTCGACGCCTCGGCCTCCTCGTCGGCAACCATCAGCGCCCCGACCCGCAGGCCGAGCCGCGCGAGCATCAGGGCCGAGTACGGCGCGCCGCCGCCCAGGCGCCAGCCGCGGGCGTCGTCATCGACGAGGTCGCGGCACGCGGCACCGACCACGACGACCTCGGGCGTCTCGTCCATGCGTCCTCCCGGGCCAGCGGAACGGGCCCGCCTATACTCCGATCATGCACTTCTACGAACTTCACGAGGGCGACGACGACGTCTTCGCCGACCTGCTGCTCGTCCGCGAGGAAGAGATGGAACCGGAGGAGTTCTTCGACGTCGTCCAGGGAATCCGCCGGCGCGTCGTCGACTCGTACGAGCAGGACACCCTGGTCCAGGCGATCGCCGACGAGCTCGAGCGCGACTACGGCTTCATCGCCATCAACGACGACCGGCTCACCGCCGCGGTCAACGTCTCGCGCGACGAGGATGAGAACTTCCTGGCCGACCTTGACGCCCCGGAGGAGAGCCCCGACTACGCGTCGATCCTCGCCGACCTCCAGGCGGACGGCGGCCGCCCGAACTAGCGGCAGCAGCCCTAGCGGCTGAACAGGATCTCGATCACGTCCCCGTCCCGCACCCGGTACGTCTTGCCCTCGGAGCGGACCTTGCCGTGCTTCTTCGCCTCGGCGATCGACCCGAGCGAGAGCAGGTCCTCGTACGCGATCGTCTCCGCGCGGATGAAGCCGCGCGCGAGGTCGGTGTGGATCGCGCCCGCGGCGTCGACCGCGTTCGAGCCGTCCGGGATCGGCCACGCACGCACCTCGTCGGGGCCCGCGGTGAGGAACGAGATGAGGCCGACGAGCCGGTAGGACAGCGCGATGACGCGGTCGAGCGATGATGCCTCGAGCCCGAGCTCCTCCATGAACACCGCCGCCTCGTCGGCGTCGAGCTCACCGAGCTCCATCTCGATCTTCGCCGAAAGCGCGTCGACGAGCGCGTGCTGGTGCGGGTAACCCGCTCGGATCCGGTCCACGAGCGCGGGCGCGTCGCCGAGATCGCCCTCGCCGACGTTGAGCAGGACCAGCACCGGCTTCTGGGTCAGGAACCGGAAGCCCCGGATCGCCTTCTCCTCGTCGCCGTCCAGCGCGACGTCCCGGATCGGCGTCCCGGCCTCGAGGGCAGGCTTGAGGCGCTCGAGGATCACCTGCTCGCGCTCGTTCGCCTCGCGCTCGGCCGGCGTCCCGTGGCGCCCGGAGCCGCGCAGCCGTTCGAGCCGCCGATCGACCATGGCGAGGTCCGCGAGGGTGAACTCGAGATCGAGCTGCTCGAGGTCCCGCGCGGGATCGACGGACCCCGCCGGATGCGGGTTCGCGGGCGAATCCCAGGCACGGACGACGTGGATGAGTGCGTCGGAGTCGCGCAGCCGCGCGAGGTGCTCGGCGGGCAGCTCCTCGGCGCCGACGTGGCCCTCGCTCGAGGCCGGCGGCGCCGGCAGGTCGACGTACGTGATGTCGGCGTGGACGATCTTCTTGGGCTTGAACACGTCGGCAAGCCGGTCCAGCCGGTCGTCGGGGACCTTCACGACGCCGACGTTCAGCTGGAGCCCGCCGTACCCGCCGGTCTCCGCGTGGCCCCGCGTCAGCGTGTTGAAGACGGTGGTCTTGCCGGCGCCCGCGAGCCCGACGATGGCGATCTGCATCGCACGATGCTACCCGGCGCCGCGGAGCGGGCGGATCAGTACCCGGCGCTCGGGTCCACCACGTTGAGGAGCGACTCGCCCGCCGCGTACCGGCGCAGGTTGTCGCAGAAGAGGTCCACCGAGCGGTCCATCACCCGCGTCGACGACCACGAGGTATGTGGCGTGAGGATGACGTTCGGCAGCTCGTACAGCGGCGAGGACGCCGGCAGCGGCTCGTCCACGAAGGTGTCCAGCACCGCGCCACCGAGCCGGCCATCTCGCAGCGCGCGCGCCAGCGCGCGCTCGTCGACGAGCTCGCCACGCGCCACGTTGATGACCCACGCGCCCGGCTTGAGCGCCGCGATCGCGGCCTCGCCGAAGAGGCCCGTCGTGTCGGGCGTGAGGGGCGCGGCGAGGACCACGAAGTCGGACTCGGCGAGCAGCTCCGGCAGCGCGTCCGGCGCGAGCACGCGCGCGCCGCTTGCCGCCCCGGTCGCGCCCTCGTCGGCGCGGCGGCGCGTCGCGATGACGCGGCAGCCGAACGCCGACGCGAGCTCGGCGACCTGCGACCCGATCGACCCGTAGCCCACGATCCCGACCGTCACGTCGCCCAGCTCCCGCGATTCGAGCGGCTGCCAGGTCCGCTCGGCCTGGAGCTCGAGCAGCGACGGCAGCCGCCGCGACACCGCGAGGATCATCATCAGGACGTACTCGGCGATGGGCTGCGAGAACACGCCGCGGGCGTTGGTGATCACGAGGTGCCGCGCGCGCGACGCGGGCGTCAGGACCCGCTCGACACCGGCGGTGGCCGAATGCACCCAGCGGAGCGCGGGCGCACGGCCAAGGATCCGGTCGAACTGGTCCGCGGGGAACCGCCCGCGGAGCATCACCTCGACGTCGTCGAGGGGCCCGT
The DNA here is from genome assembly GCA_025935925.1 of Chloroflexota bacterium. GTDB lineage: Bacteria > Chloroflexota > Limnocylindria > Limnocylindrales > CSP1-4 > CAIXZV01. Next base: position 48,943 of record JAICUI010000014.1, on the reverse strand, counting down.
CCGCATGGCCGTCGAACCCGATCGTCACCAGCCGCGCGCCCGGCGCGGCGTCCCGGATCGCGTCGAGGTCGCGTTGCCGCCAGCGCGCAGCGAGGATCGGGGTCAGCGCGATCGCGGCCGGCGCCCCGTCGGGCCCGGCTCCCGGTCCGGGTCCCGCGGTCGACGCGTCGGTCACCCACCCCCTCCTTCGAGCTGGTTCAGGCCCATCCGCCGGACCCATGCCTCGGGCCGCCCGAGCTCGTCCGCGGTCGGCAGGGTCTCGGGCGAGTCCCACAGCCGCCGCAGGGCCGCGGCGCCCGCGAGCCGCTCGATCCCGGCGACGAACGCCTCGCCCTTACGGTACTGCTCCATCTTCAGGTCCAGGCCGGTGATCCGCAGCATGGCGCGCTCGAACGGTGTCCGCTGCTGCCGGCGGCCGTGGAACCGGGCGGAGATCCGCTCGACACCCGGCACCAGATCCTTGCCGACCTCGTCCATCACGTGATCGCCGAACCCCTCGAGCAGGCTCATCACGGCCTGTGTCTCGCGGAACAGCCGCCGCTGCTCGTCGCTCATCAGCCGCTCGAGCCAGTGCTGATCGTCCTTCCGCCCGTCGCCGCGGAGCGCCGCCCCGAGCGACCGCATCGCGTCGCGCCCGAGCGACGCGGCGTCCTCGCTGAACAGGGCGAGCTGCTTCTCCAGCCGACCCGCGAGGTACGGCCGGAGCCACGGGTGCGCCTCGAACTCGAAGGCATGCGTCGTCTCGTGGAGGGCGATCCAGGTCCGGAACGGGTCGAGGGGCACGTCCATCGAGCGGGCCGTCTGGCGGATGTTCTCCTCGACGAACAGCAACCGGCCCGGCGTCGTCTCGGCGGACAGCAGCGCGAGGTCGTACTGGCCGAGGACCCGCTGGCCCATGAACCCGAGCAGGAGCCCGAGCTGGCGCGTCGTCACCCAGCGGTTGGCGAGCGTCACGGTGGCCTTGGCGAAGCCGCTCCCGGGCGGCAGCACCTGGTCGAGCAGCTCGCCCTCGAGCGGCCGCATCAGCGCGGCGAACGCCGCGGTGTTGGCGCGAACCCAGGCCTCGCGGTCGACGACGTCCACGCGGTCGACCACCCCCGGCAGCTCCGTCCCGAGGTGCAGCGCGAGCGCCGGCACGACCTTCGCCATCGCCCGGGCATACGACGGCTCGGTGGCACGCAGCTCGTCGGCGTCGAGCGCGCCCGGCGATGAGCGCAGCCGCGCGATCGCGATGTCCTCGACCCGGCGCCAGTCGACGAGCCCCGCGGCGCGCGCGGACCGCTCGATCTGGCGGCCGGCGACCGTCACCGCGGCGCCGATCGCCGACCCGACCAGGAACCCGACCTGCCACAGCCGGTCGTCCGCGATCCGGCGCGGCGGCCCGCCCCGGCCGCGCGCGCCGCGGCTGCCGCTCATCGGACCGCGACCCCGAGGTCGACCGCCTCGACCTCCGGGAACGACTCGCCGAACATGCGCGTCGCGATCTCGCGGAACCGTTCGACATCACCGGTGGTGAGCTGGACATGCGTCGCGCGGCCGGCGTGGCCGCCGGCCGGCGGCTCGTGGCCGGCGGCACCGGCGTCGGCCGCCGTCCCGCGCGTCGTCCCGGGTGCCTCCAGCCCGTTCACGGACAGGAGCTCGGCGAGCGTCGCGGCGGTGGCGGTCGCGGAGTCGACGATGGCGACCCGGTCGCCGACGGCGCGCGCCAGCACCGGCCGGAGCAGCGGGTAGTGGGTGCAGCCGAGCAGCAGCGTGTCGATCTTCGCCGACGGCGGCCGCGGGAAGACGAACTCGCCCTCGCCGTCGCGCTCGCCGAGGAGCGGCGCGAGGTCCTGCTCGACGACCGCCTCGAGCTCCTCGCCGCCCAGCATCCCCGCCTCGACCATCGGCACGAAGCGCGGGGTGGCGTGCTCGTACACCTCGATCGCCGGGTTCTCGTCCTTGATGGCGTTGAAGTACGCGTGCGAGCGGACCGTCGCCGGCGTGGCGATGACGCCGACCCGACGGTTGCGCGTCGCGAGGGCCGCCGCGGCCGCACCCGGCCGAACGACGCCGAGCACGGGGAGCGAGTAGCGCGCCCGCAGGTCGCGCAGCGCGACCGCGGTCGAGGTGTTGCACGCCACGACGAGAGCCTTGACGTCGCGCGACGCGAGCTCGTCCGCCGCCTCGATCGCGAACTGCCGGACCTCGTCGTCGGGGCGGACGCCGTACGGGGCGCGCGCGTTGTCGCCGAGGTAGATGGTCGATTCGTGGGGCACGCGACGAAGGATCTCGCGCAGCACGGTCAGGCCGCCGACGCCCGAGTCGAAGACTCCGATGGGCCTCGGGTCCGACACCCCTCCCCCTACCGGCGCCCCGCGCCCGCCGGGACGCGCGCCGCCCCGATCAGCTCCGACGCGGTTCGCGTGAGGTCCTGGCTGATCTGTGCCGACGGGTCCGCGAGCACGAACGGGATCCCCTCGTTGTTCGCCCGGACCACCAGCGCCCCACCCGAGCTCACGTGGTGCTCGGGCGCCCGGCCCAGGGCCTGGCTGAGGACGGCCGGGTCGATCCCGCCCGTCGAATCCGCGCGGTTCACGAGGTATCGGACCTTGGTCGGCGGGTAGCCGATCATCCGGAACGCGTCCGCCATCACCATCGTGCTGTGGATGGCGGTCGAGTCGAAGGTCACGATCTCGAGGATCGTGTCAGAGGCGTCGAGGAACGCGAGGTTGACGTCGTTCACGACCGCCGGCGTGTCGACGATGACGACCTCGTAGACCCGGCGCAGCAGGCTGAGCGTCTTCTCGAGGTCGCGCACCGTGACCATCTCGGCCATCTCGACGCGCGGCGGCGCGAGCAGGATGTCGATGCCCGACGGGTCGCGCCACAGCACGTCGGCGAGGTCCGACTCCTGGATCCGGTCGGTCGGCAGGTCGAGGAGCGAGGGTGCCTCCATCGGGACCTTGAGCAGCGCCCGCATGTCGCCGAACTGGAGGCTGCCGTCGATGAGGACGGTGCGCGTGCCCTGCTGGCCGATCGCGACCGCGAGGTTGAAGGCGAGGGTCGTCCGGCCGACGCCGCCCTTCGGCGCGAAGACCGTGATCATGCGGGCGAGGTGCGACGTGTCCTGCACCTGCGACTGCTGATGGACCTGCTGGAGCCGCGTCACGAGCTCGTACCCGGTGAAGGGCATGCCGAGGACGCCGTGGACGCCGTTCGCCGGGTCGACGACGACCGGCTGCTGCGGCACCGTGAGGACGATCACCGGGACGTGCATCCCGGCCTCCTGGATGCGGCCGACGAGCGTCAGGCCCTTGACGCGGCCCTGGAGCAGCGCGTCGACCATCACGACGTCCGGCCGGAGCTCGCCGATCATCGGCAGCACCTTGGAGCCGTCGGTCACGACGTCGAGCAGCTTGATCGCCTGCTGGGAGCTGAGGAGCCCGCGGATGTACTGGGCGACCTGCGGGACGTCCTCGACGACGAGGAGGCGGATCTGATCGGCCATCGGCCCGACTCTACCACGCGGTCCTGGTCACCCCACCCTCACAGAAGGTCCTGCCGGGCGGTCCCCCGGGAGGGGCAGGGAAGGCTCGCTATCTCGTCGCGGAGGCGTCGCGCGCGATCATGACGACGCGCTCCGCGCCGCCGTCGAGGGGTCCCAGGTCGTAGTCGCCGGCGAGCGTCTCGACCTCGAGACCGGCGGTCTCGGCGAACGCGACGAGCTCGTCGGGGGTCACGAGGCGGAGACGGTCGACGCGGACCCAGCGGACCGGGGCGTCGCCCTGGCGGCCCTCCTCGAAGATGGTCGTGAGGCGGACGGACGCGGTCGCGGGCTCGTAGATCGCGCTGCCCGTCTTGGTCACGGTGCGACCCGTCTCGGGCTCCTCGCGGGTCCACTCGAGCACGAGGCGGCCGTCGTAGCGCGCGAGGTCCTCGGCGTCGGGCAGCCACGCGTCGACCATCGCGAGCCCGCCGGGCGCGAGGTGCGCGGCGAGCGTCGCCACGGCCGCGGCCTGGTCCGCGCGCGAGCCCATGAGGAAGATCGAGTTGAGCGGGATGAGCGCGAGGTCGTACGTCCCCGCGCCCTCGAGGCGGACGGTACGGGCGTCGTCGCGGACGAGCCGGACGCGGTTCGCGACGTCGCGGCCGGCCTGGTCGGCGGCGGACCGCGCCCGCTCGAGCATCGCCGGATCGAGGTCGACGCCCGTGACGTCGTGTCCGGCGTGGGCGAGCGGCACGGTGAGGCGCCCGCTCCCGCTGGCGAGCTCGAGGACGCGATCCCCGGCACGCGCCGCGAGCGCGAGGATCAGGTCGAGGTCGCCCGGGTCCTCGGAGAGGTCGAGGTCGTACAGGCGCGCCAGCGCCTGCGCGGCGGTCTCGGGCATCGGCGAGGCCGCCCTCAGGCCGGCTCGAAGCGGACCGTGCCGCCCGCCTGGCGCTTCGCCGCGAGCGCGGAGATCAGCTCGAGGGCCACGCGGTTCGCGGCCATCGCGGTGACCTCGGCGTGGTCGTACGGCGGCGAGACCTCGACGATGTCCATCGCGGCGATCTCGACGGCGCCGCCGATCCGCCGGATGGCCCGCAGCAGCTCGCGTGGCAGGAAGCCGCCGGGCTCGGGCGTGCCGGTGCCGGGCGCCGTGCCGGGATCGAGCACGTCGATGTCGACCGAGATGTAGACCGCGTCGGGGCCGTCGAGGGCCTCCGCGATCGCGTCGTCGATCACCGCCTCGGCGCCCCGCTCCTCGACCTCGCGCATGAGGTGCCAGCGCAGCTCGTGCTCCCGCATCCACTCGAACACGTCGACCGGCGGCCAGTAGCCGCGGAGCCCCACCTGGACGAAGTTGCGGCCCTTGACGGCGCCCGACTCGATCAGCCGCCGCATCGGCGTGCCGTGGCCGGCGAGCACGCCCCAGTCGTCGTTCGCGGTGTCCGCGTGGGCGTCGAAGTGGACGATGCCGATGCTCCCCGGCCGGCGGACCTCCGCGACGGCCGTCGCGGACGGCCACGTGATGGAGTGGTCGCCGCCGAGCACGATCGGAATCGCACCGGTCGCGGCGACCTCGCGCACCTTGCGATAGATCACCGCGTGGGCGCGGTCGACCCACGCCGGGACGACGTTCGCGTCGCCGGCATCGACGACGTCCAGCACCTCGAACGGCTCCACGCCGAGCTGCAGCGAGTGGATCGAGCCGCTCGTGTACTGCGCCTCGCGGATCGCGCGCGGCCCGAAGCGCGCCCCCGGCCGGTGCGTGACCGCGTCGTCGAAGGGTGCGCCGACGATCGCGATGTCTGCCCGGCGCTCCGTGAGGGCCGTGGCGTCCGGGATCCACGGCAGCCGCATGAACGACGGCAGGCCGACGTAGGTCGGGAGGTCGAAGTCGTCGAAGCTCTCGTACGGCTGGTCCCAGCCGTTGCGCATCGCGAACCCGTCGTCGCGCGCGCCGAAGCGGTCCTCGCCCGGGGTGGGAGCGTCGGCCACGTGTGTCCTCCGGGACAGGCCTTCAGCGGCGGTCGTGCGCGACCGCGGGCCTGCCTCGTGCCGGGACGCCGCCGGTTCGCGTTGAACGTCCAGCGGGGCGCCGTGGCGCGGAATCTACCCCTCGCCGCGGAACTCGCGCCACGCCTCCTGGACGAGCGACGGGTCGAGCAGCAGGTCGAGGGCCGTCTGGGCCACGAGCGTCGCGGCGAGGAGCGTCGTGCGGTCCGCGAACGGCCGGGCGGCGGCGTCGCGGAACTCGGTCGAGTGGCCGGGGGTCGGCGCCTCCGTGATCGACAGCTCCGGGTGGATCGCCGGGACGACCCACGAGACGTTCGCCATGTCCGTCGAGCCCGAGGACGGGTCCATGCCCTCGTCGGCGATCCCGTGCGTCAGCGCGTTCGCGTTCCAGCGGTCCGCGATCGCGCGGTTGTGCTTCATGGTCGACGCGCCGCCCGAGAACTCGACGCTCACCTCGACGTCCGCCGCGGCCGCGGCCGCCTCGCACAGCTGCACGAACCGGCCGCGCATGACGTCGTCGTAGTAGCGCTGGTCCGCGCTCCGGATCATGAACCACGCCCGGGTCCGGTCCGGGATGATGTTCGCCGCCGTCCCGCCCTCCTCGATGATCCCGTGGACGCGGCAGTGCGTCGGCAGCTGCTGGCGCCACAGGCCGACGGACACGAACAGGGCGATCATCGCGTCGAGCGCGTTCCTGCCCTTCCACGGGTCCGACGCGGCGTGCGACTGCAGCCCCGTGAAGGTCACCGTCACGTCCTCGGACGCCAGCGGCGCGATCTCGACGTGATTGCGGTCGCACGGGTGGTAGAGCAGGGCGGCGTCGAGGCCCTCGAACAGGCCCTCGCGGATCATGATCGCCTTGCCGCTGCCGCGCTCCTCCGCCGGCGTGCCAAGGAACACGACCTCGCCCGCCCACAGGTCACGCACCGCGGCGAGCGCGATCGCCGCGCCGACGCCGGAGGCCGCCATCGTGTTGTGGCCGCAGCCATGGCCAAGCCCGGGGAGCGCGTCGTACTCCGCGAGGATGCCGATCCGCGGGCCGTCGCTTCCCTTGCCGCCCGTGACGCGGCCGCGGACGGCCGTCGCGAGGCTGCCCACCGGGTGCTCGACCGCATAGCCGTGACGCCCGACGGCCTCCGCCACCCACGTTGCCGCCTGGACCTCCTCGAACGCCGGCTCCGGGTTGGCGTGGATCCGATGGCTGAGCTCGAGAATCTCGTCACGCGCGGCCTCGACGGCGTCGGCGGCACGCGTCTTCTCCGGGGCGAAGGCGAGGGCGGGGGCGAGCTCGGTCGGCGAGTCGGTCATGGTGGCTCCCTGGTGGCGGTCTCCCCTACCCGCGTTCCGCGGACAGGGTGAGCTCGGCGACGACGAAGATGGCGGCGAGGAACAGGACGATGGGCAGCTGGAAGGCGTCGACCAGCCGCAGGATGACGAGGACGGCGACGAACAGGCCCACCCAGGCGCCGCGGCGCGCGGCGCGCGTCCAGTCGCCCTGGTACGCGATGCGCCGGTGGCGCGCGAACACGACGAGCCACGCGAGCGGGATCGACGTCAGCGCGACGGCCGCGCCGATCAGCAGCGCGCCGACGTAGCCGGCCATCGGCTCCTGGTACGGGTCACGGGTGGTGACGAGGACGGCGACGAGGATCCACGACACGGCGGCGGCCGCGAGCAGGCCGAGGTTCGCGAGCCGGTCCCGTGCCTCCACGCGGCGGAGTGTACCGACGCGCACTTCGGCGCCGGGGGTCACGCGCTCGCCTCCGCGACCTGGCCGAGGGCGGCCTCCAGATCCTCGAGCCGGTCGAGCTCGACGTCCGCGACGACGCTCGCGTCCCGCTCCGATCCCGGGAGCGGCGAGTCCGCGGGCCGTGCCGCGAGCCATGCGGCCCGCCAGCCGGCCCGTTTCGCGCCGACGACGTCCGCGGCCCAGTCGTCGCCGACGTGGAGGATGCTCGCCCGGGCGGGCACCGGTTGTCCCAGCGCGGCCCGCGCGGCGTCGAAGATCGCCGGGTGCGGCTTGATCGTGCCGACGCGCTGCGAGACGACGATGGCTGCGAGATGCGGCGTCCAGCCCTGGGCGTCGGCGTAGCGGTCGATCGTGACCGCCAGCGGCCAGTTCGAGAGGATCGCCAGCCGGTGGCCCTCGGCGAGCCGCGCCAGCAGCGGTCCCGCGGCCGGCGACGGGGGCAGCGAGCCGACGAACGCGCCGGAGTACGCATCGACGACCCAGGCTGCTTCCGCGGGGTCGCTGTGCCGGGCGGCGGCCTCGTCGTCCCAGCGCGCGTCGGGCGGCGGCGGCGGCATCCCGCGCAGCCGCGCGAGGATGCGGACGACGCGCTGCGCGAGGTCGACCTCGCGGAACTGTGGCACCTCCTCGCGGAACTGGCGTTCGCGCTCCTCGGCCCAGATGCGGCGGACCTCGTCGCGGTCGAACGGCCCGAGGCGGTCCGCGAGGGCGATGGCCGTCGCGTCGACCACGGCGCGCAGCCCCGCCGCGGGCACCGGCACGAGCGTGTTGCCGAAGTCGAAGGTGATCGCCTCGATCATCGGACGTCCTCGGTCACCGAGGCCACCCTGCCGCGGGCAATCCCGACCGCGGCCGGGTTGCGGTCGACGAGGAGCCAGCGGCGACCCAGCCGCGCCGCCGCGACGCCCGTCGTCCCGGAGCCCGCGAACGGGTCGAGCACGAGGTCCCCGGGCCGGCTCGACGCCGCGACGATCCGCTCGAGCAGCCGGACCGGCTTCTGGGTCGGATAGCCGGTGCGCTCGGCGGATGCGGGCGGAACGATCGTCATCCACCACACGTCGGTGGGCAGCTTCCCGCGCGCCGCCTTCTCGGGGCCGACGAGGCCCGGTGCGAGGTACGGGATCCGGTCGATCGCCTCGCGGTCGAAGTGCCAGGTGTCGCCTTTCGCGTACCACAGGATGGTGTCGTGCTTGCGAGGCCAGCGGTCGCGCGCACGCCCGCCGTAGTCGTACGCCCACACGAGCTCGTTGAGGAACCGCTCCGGCCCGAACACGTCGTCGAGCAGCAGCCGGACGTGGTGCACGGTCCGCCAGTCGACGTGGAGGTAGAGCGACCCGTCCGGCGCGAGCACGCGGTGGACCTCTCGCAGTCGCGCCTCGAGCGCCGCGAGGTGCTGGTCCAGGGGCAACCCGTCGTCCCACGACAGGTCCTTCACGGCCTCCCAGGCCACCTCGCGATCGCGGAACCCGCGTCGCGTCCGGGTCCCGCGCCCGGTCCGGATCGACACGAGCCGCTGCGCCTCCCCGGTCGCGAACGGCGGGTCGGCATAGACGAGATCGACGGCGCCGGCCGGGATCACGGCCAGGGCGTCGAGGTTGTCCGCCTCGACCACCGTGCCCCGCGACGACCCCGCGATCACCGCAGCGACCGCGGCGCGTGACGCGGCATCGAGCGGCGCCACCGACGTCAGCGCGCGACGCTCGCCGGGCAGATCTCCCGGAACGCGCAGTAGCCGCACGCGAGCGGATCCGGGCGCGGCTCGAAGTCGCCGGCGCGGATGCCGGCCGCGGCCGTCCGGATCGAATCCCGCGCCTTGTCGATCCGCTTCCGGTCCACTGGCGCGCGACCGACGAGACCCGTCTCGAGGAAGTGCAGCGCAACGTCGTCGGGCAGGCGCCCGGTCATCGCCTCGTAGCCCATCGCGTAGATCGAGAGCTGCAGCGAGTCCTTCGCGCGCTGGCGCGCCTTGACCGGGTCGCGCACGTCCGAGCTCTTGTAGTCGGTGATCGTGACGCGCTCGGGGTAGCTGAACAGGGTCGGCGCGACGACGTCCGCGGTCGCTCTCTCGCCGATGGACTCCGCGGCGCGAGCCGGCTCGCCGTCCACGGGGACGATGTCGACCCGGTCGAAGCGGCCGCGGACGCGGTCGCCCTCGAGCCAGAAGCTGAACTCGCGCTCCACGTACGCCGGCTGCATCGCGCCGTCGGCAAGCTGCTCCTCGCGGAACCGGCGGAGCGACGCGCGACCGGCCTCCAGCCGCGCCTCCTCGTGCTCGCGCGACAGGAACCCCTCCGACTGCCAGGCCGAGACGAACGAGCCGTACAGCGCGTCCTCGGACATCACCTCGCCCCGTGCGTGGCGGCGGTGGAACTCCGCGACCGCGGCATGGAGCGCGGCGCCGTAGATCATCGAGTGGTGCGGGGCAAGCGGCACCCGCAGCACGTGGCCGAGCTTGTACTTGCGCGGGCACGTCAGGTAGTCGTCGATGCCGTAGAACGAGAGGGTCAGCGGCTCGTCGCCGCGCCGGACGGGCGCGGCGGGCGCGGGCTCGGAGCGGTCCATCGTCGCGAGCCGCTCGAGCGGCGACGTGGTCCGGGCGCCGGATCCGGACGCGCCGGCGGCGACCGGGAGGTCGAGCGCCTCGAGCACGAACGGCGACACGCGCCGCGCCCGCTGTCCGCCGTAGTCGGCCGCGTGCGACAGGACGAGCTCGTCGCGCGCCCGAGTCATCCCCACGTAGAACAGGCGCCGCTCCTCCTGGAGCTGGTAGTCGCCGTCGGGCAGCGTCTCGTTGACCAGCTCGACCGGCAGCGCCAGCGGCTCGCGCCGCGCGCCCGTCGGGAACCGCCCGGACACGAGGCCCGGGAGGTAGACGACCGGGAACTCGAGCCCCTTGGCCTTGTGGACGGTCATCACGGCGACGGCATCGACGTCCGGATCGATGTCCGCGGTCGGCGGGTCGTCGCCCGCCTGGATCAGCGTCTGGAGATGACGCGCGAAGAAGACCGCGCGATCGTCGGCGAGCAGCGCCGACTGTGTCCGGACGATGTCGAAGAACCGGGCGAGGTTCGACAGCGCTTCCTCGGCCGCGACCGACTGCGTCTCGGCGAGGCGCTTCAGCCACCCCGAGCCGCGCAGGAACGCGTACAGCACCTCGCCGGTCGGACGCTCGTGCGCGAGCGCCACGTACCCGCGGAGGTCCGCGACGAGCGTCGCGGCGGCGGTCCGCGTCTCGGGCCGGAGCCGGAGGATGCCCGGCTGCCGCCCGAGCTCCTCGAGCACATCGAACACGCTCCGGTTCCGGCGGCGCGCCATGTTCACGATGCCGACGAGGTCCTCGCCGCCCATGCCGTACAGCTCCGACGTCGCGAGCGCGTACACGTCGACCGAGGACGAGGGATCCGCGACCGCGCGGAGGAACGCGAGCAGCAGCCGGACCTCCGGCCGCGCGTAGAGGCCGCTGGTCCCCGAGAAGCGCCACGGGATGCCCTCGAGGTTGAGCGACCGGAGCACCGGATCCGCGGCTGCGTTCGTTCGCACGAGGATCGCCGTGTCGCGTGGGTGGGCCCCGGCGCGGATCCGTCGCGCGATGTCCGCCGCGATCCAGTCCGCCTCCTCGGCGCCGGTCGCGAAGGCCTCGTGGTGGACTGCCGCCGCGCCGTCGCTCCCCCGCTCCGGGACGAGGCGCTTCACGATCCCGGCCCTGACCTCGAGCCGGTCCGGGTCGTTGTGCCGGACGAGCCGGTAGGCCGCATCGAGGATCGGGCCGCGCGACCGGTAGTTCCGTCGCAGCACCACCACGCGCGCGTTGCGGTACCGCTCGCGGAACTCGAGGATGTTGCTGATCGCGGCGCCGCGGAACTTGTAGATCGACTGGTCGTCGTCGCCGACGACGGTCGCGTTCCGATGGGGCTGCGCGAGCAGCGCGACCAGCTCCGCCTGCGCGCGGTTCGTGTCCTGGAACTCGTCGACCAGGATGTACTTGAACCGCGCCTGGATCCGCTCGCGGGCCGATGGCGACTCGCGCAGCAGCCTGAGCGCGAGCGAGACCTGGTCGCCGAAGTCGATCGCGCCGTTCGCGGCGAGCAGGCGCTGGTACGTGACGTACGCACGCGCGAGCTCGATCCGGCGCCGCGCCTCCTCGACCCGAGCCGGCGTCTCGGCGTCCGCGGCATCCGCGGCCGCGGTCCCCGCCTGCAACGCGACCGCGTGCGCCAGGAACGCGTCGGGCGAGACGTCCTCGTCCTTCGCCCTCGAGAACAAAGTCGCGAGCGCGTCGAGGAACCGCGTCGGGTCGCCGAGCGGCCGGTACTCGTCGAGCTCGAGATCGAACAGGTGCTCGCGCAGGAACACCACCGTCTCCGGCCGCGACAACACCCTGACGTCGCTGGGCAGCCCGAGCTCGAGCGCGTGCTCGCGGATCAGCCGGTCGCCGAACGCGTGGAACGTCGAGATCGCCGTGTCGGTGTAGCCGTACGGCACGAGCTGGTCGACCCGCGCCTGCATCTCGTCCGCCGCCTGGTCGGTGAAGGTGAGCGCGAGGATCTCGGACGGCCGCGCGCGGCGGGTCGCGATCAGCCACGCGATCCGCCGCGTGATGACCTGCGTCTTGCCGGTCCCCGCGCCCGCGACGACGAGCAGCGGCCCGTCGCCGTGCGTGACCGCCCGGCGCTGATCGGCGTTCAGTCCCTCGAGGAGCTGGGGCGTCCCGTCCGCGGCGTCCTGCTCGTCCACTCCGACGGCAGCCTCGCCCCAGACCGGGATCTGGACCAGCGGAACGGGCTCGATCCGGCCTCCGCGTCGCCTCACCGCCGGACCATCGACGGCTGCGAGATCGGGATCGACGACAGGGGGACGACGCGTGGATGCCATGCCGGGACGATGGACCGTTGCCGTGTCAGCTCTGGTGTCACCGGTCGCATGGATCAGCCCGACTTCGAGGGTTCCGGCCCGGAGGCGAGCGCCACGCGAAGCGCCTCGGCCTCCTCGTCGGACAGCGCCGCTTCCGACCTCCCGTTGGCGACCGACTTCCCGTAGACCCGGGTCCCGGCGCGCGCATGGAGGCTGCTGATCACGACGCCGTCGCCCTGGTGGTCGAGCAGCGCGAGCGCGAAGCTCTGGTTGCCGCCCGTGTCGTCGAACGGGTTGAACCGCACGAGGCCGACGCGCTGGATCGCCCGCCGCTGGACTCGCTCGAGCATGGCGGATCGCGTCGCGAGCTCGTCGACGCCGCGCGCCAGCCCGTCGACCTTGTCGAGGTGCGCCCGGAGGGTCGATTCGAGGCTGGTGCCGTCGCCACTGCGCGTGAGGCTCGCGAGCCGCCGGTCCAGCCCGGCGGTCCGTCGTGCGAGCACGACCACCGCGCCGAGCAGGACGATGACGGCGAACGCGAGGACGACCACGATCGCGCCGAGTGAGGGGGTGACCAGCCGGTTCAGGTCGTCCACGGACGCACGATCCTCGAGGGGCGGGGGCGAGGCGAGGATAGCAGCCGGCACTTGCCGCCCACTCACGCGCGGGCCGCCCGGATGACCGGTGTATCCTTCCGTGCCGTCGACCGGGGCCCATCCCGTCGAGCCCGCGTCACCCGATCCCGGAGGCCCGATTCCAGCCATGGCGAAGCGCGTTCGCGGCAGCGTCCGCCCCGGTCAGCGACGGCCGATCGACCGGCGCCCGGGCGTCCCGGCCCAGCCCGTGGCGGCCGCCCCGGCGCCCAAGCCCGCGGGCCTGTCGGACGCGGAGCTCGCGCGGGCCGCGGAGCTCGAGGCGGCGCTGCTCGCCGAGGAGCGGGCGGCGGACGACGCGCGCAAGCGCGCGAAGGAGCGCGCCGTCACGCGCGAGCTCAGCAGCGCGACCCGCGGCTCGTTCGCTCAGCAGGAGGCGATCGAGTACGCGTACGTCGCCCGCGACGTCAAGGACATCGTGCGGATCGCCGCGCTCCTGCTCGCGATCCTGTTCGTGCTGTACATCCTCGTCGACGTCACGAAGTCGATCGTCATCGGCTGACGCGGCCGCCCGCGATCGACGGCGGGTACCGGCGGGGCCACCACCCGGTCGGGCAGCGCGTCGAGGGCGTCGGGGCTCGTAGACTGCCAGCGATGCCCGGTCGATCGTCCCCGCCGCGCGGCGCCAGGCCCGAAGCCCTGTTCCAGCCCCCGCCGGAGCGCCAGCCGCTCGCGGCGCGCATGCGCCCGCGGACGCTCGAGGAGTACGTCGGCCAGGCGCACCTCGTCGGCGAACGCGGGCCGCTGCGCCGGTCCGTCGCGCGCGGGCACCTCGCGTCGATGCTCCTGTGGGGACCGCCCGGGACGGGCAAGACGAGCCTCGCGCGGCTGCTGGCCGACGCGGTGGCAGCCGACTTCGGGACGATCTCGGCGGTCATGTCGGGCGTCGCCGAGGTCCGCGCGCAGATCGCGGAGGCGCAGGACCGGCTGGCGCTGCACGGCACGCGGACCGTGCTGTTCATCGACGAGATCCACCGCTTCAACAAGGCACAGCAGGACGCGCTCCTGCCGCACGTCGAGGACGGCACCGTCACGCTGATCGGCGCGACGACCGAGAACCCGTACTTCGAGGTCAACACCCCGCTCCTGTCGCGGATGCGCGTCTGGCGGCTCGAGGCCCTGACCGACGACGACGTCGCGACGATCGTCCGCCGCGCGCTCGAGGACGAGGAGCGCGGCCTCGCCGGCGCCTTCGGCCCGACGGGCGGCGTGTCGCTCGCGGGCGAGCCGTTCGCGCACCTGGTGGGCGTGGCGGGCGGCGATGCCCGGCAGGCGCTGAACATCCTCGAGGGGGCCGTCGCCCTCGCCGAGGACGAGGACGCGCGCGACGCCGAGGGCCGGGTCTCCCCCACCCTCGCGCACGTCGAGGCGGCGGCCCAGCAGCGGGTCCTCGCGTACGACCGCGCCGGCGACGGCCACTACGACACCGTGTCGGCGTTCATCAAGAGCCTCCGCGGCAACGACGCCGACGGCGCGCTGTACTGGCTGGCGTCGATGGTCGCGGCCGGCGAGGACCCGCGGTTCATCGTCCGACGGCTGATCATCAGCGCGTCCGAGGACGTCGGGAATGCGGACCCGCGGGCGCTGTCGGTCGCGGTCGCCGCGGCGCAGGCGCTGGACCACGTGGGGCTGCCGGAGGCGCAGTACGCGCTCGCGCAGGCGACGACCTACATCGCGACGGCGCCCAAGTCGAACCGGTCCGGCACCGCGTATTGGGCCGCAGCCTCGGACGTCGTGGAGCGAGGCTCGTTGCCGGTCCCCAACCACCTCAAGACCGCGGGCGACCGCCGGATGAAGCACCACGGCATCGGCGTCGGCTACCGCTACCCGCACGACTACCGCGACCACGACGTCGACCAGCAGTACCTGCCGGACGCCCTCGTGGAGGCTGAGCGCCGCTACTACCTCCCGTCCGACCAGGGCTACGAGCGGACGATCGCGGAACGGATGGCGTTCCGCGACGCGGAGCGCGAGGCCGCGCGGGCGGCCGGCCGGACGCCGAAGGATCCGGTGCCCGGGCCACAGATCGACGGCATGAACGTGTCGGGCAAGGTCACCCGGAACCGCGAGGAGAGCCGCAAGCGCCTCGCCGACACGGAGAAGCGCGACGCCGGCACGTAGGCGGCGGCCACAGCTCGTCGCGCCTCTCGGCGACGGAACCACGCGGTGATCCGGGTGCGGACCCGATCACTCGACAAGCTCGCGACGGACGTTGACGGGAGCGCGCTCGTGGCCGTGCGCGCTGATACGTGGTCACGAGGTGACGTCGACGCCCGCTACCCGATCTACAGCGTGACGAAGCCGGTGATCGCGGCGGCGATCCTTCGGCTCGCGCGCGACCGAGCGCTCGCGCTCGACGATCCGGCGCCGCTCGGCTGGCCGGGTACGATCCGCCAGCTGCTCGACCACACGAGCAGCGCCCGGGATTACGCCCGGCTCCCGGCCTACGGCGCCGCCCTCCAGGCGCACCCCCGCCAGGCCTGGTCCGACGAGGAGCTCCTCGCGGCCGCCCGCGAGGCCGGTCCGGACTTCCAGCCAGGCGAGGGATGGGCGTACTCGAACACCGGCTACACCCTGCTGCGCCTCGTGCTGGACGCCCACGGCGGCCTGGCCACGTTCCTGCCGCGCCTGGGCCTCCGATCGGCGACGGTCGCCGAGGGGCCCGATGACCTCATGGCCTGCGTCCCGGCGCTGTGGGCGCTGCCCGGGGAGGAGCCGTCGGACGTCCGCGGCCGCTACGACCCCCGCTGGGTCGGTCACCGCACGCTGATCGCGACCGCGACCGACCTCCTGCGCTTCTGGCGGTCACTCCCGGCCGAGATGCTCGACTCGCGGAGCTTCGTCTCGATCGGCGCCGAGGCACCTGGGTTCGTCGACGCGCGCTATGGCCTCGGCGTCATGGCGGACCCGGGGTCCCCGCTCGGGACGGTGATCGGCCACGGGGGCGGCGGTCCCGGCTATGCCCACGGCGTGTTCACGGTCCCGGAGCGCGACGCCGTCGCGATCGTCCTGACGCCCGACCAGCGGTTCGATGCCCAGGGCGCCGCATTGCGCCTGCTCGAGGCCGCGCTGGACGCTTGACAGCGAGCCGCCCGCGACCGGACGCTGGAGGCAACGAAGGGGAGTAGCCCTCGAGGTCCGCGGCGTCAGGACGGTCACCCGTGGTGACCCGCTGCGGCCGGCCGGCAATGCCGGCTGGGAGAGACCTTCGGCCGTTTCGTGCCGGAGGTCGTCGTGTCACCCGAGCTCATCCAGTGGGGCGTGCTCGCCCTCGTCGTCGGCGGCATGCTCGCCCTCGACCTGTTCGTCGTGAACCGCGAGGCGCACGCGCCGTCGTTCCGCGAGGCGGCCGCGTGGAGCGTGGTCTGGATCTCGATCGCCCTCGGATTCGGTGCGCTGATCGCGGTGACGCGGGGCAGCCAGGCGGGCGGCGAGTACCTCGCGGGCTACCTGATCGAGCTGTCGCTGTCGGTCGACAACGTGTTCGTGTTCGCGCTGATCTTCGCCGCGTTCGCCGTGCCGGCCGCGTACCAGCACCGGCTGCTGTTCTGGGGAATCCTCGGCGCGATCGTGTTCCGCGCCGCGTTCATCGTGGCCGGGACGGCGATCGTCGAGGCGGCCCACTCGGTCATCTACCTGCTGGGCGTCCTGCTCGTGGTCACCGGCGTCCGGCTCGGCCGCTCGAAGGGCCACGCGGTGCATCCGGAACGGAACCCGGTCCTGCGGCTCGTCCGCCGCCTCGTGCCGATGACCCCCGACTACCGCGGCGCGGCGTTCATCGCGCTGGAGGGCGGCCGACGCGTCGCGACGCCCATGGTCGCGGCGCTCGTCGCCATCGAGACGACCGACATCCTGTTCGCGCTCGACTCGATCCCCGCGGTGTTCTCGGTCACGACCGACCCGTACCTCGTCTTCGCGTCCAACATCTTCGCGATCCTGGGCCTGCGGTCGCTGTACTTCCTGCTCGCGGGGCTGCTCGACCGGTTCGTGTACCTCAAGGCCGGGCTCGCCGCGCTGCTGGTGTTCGCCGGCATGAAGATCCTGGTCGGGGCGATCCACGTGGAGATCCCGATCGCGCTGTCGCTCGGCGTCATCGTGGCGATCCTCGGCACGGCGATCGCCGCCTCCTGGGTCGCGACCCACCCGGACCGACCGGGAGCCGTCGGCCGGCTCGGCGCGATCGGCGGCGTGCTCGCGGTGGTGGTCGTGACGCTGCTCGCGATGGCCGCACTGCTCGACTGACGCGCGGCGTCAGTCGCGTCCGGTGATCGCCGACACGTCGGCTTCGTTGCCCATCGCGTCGGCGAGCAGCCACCACGACGGCGCATGCGCGTCGCTCACGAGGCGACCGCCGGCGGCGAGCGCGGCCGCGACGCGGGCCTCCGCGTGCTCCTGCGGGACCCAGACCGCGACGTGGATCCCGTTGCGCACGTCGTGCGCCTCGCGGACCTCCTCGAACCAGAAGGCCGGACCGCGGCGGCGTCCATCGACCAGGTCCTCCGCGGCGCTGTCGGCCCGATATTCGTAGTCGAGGAGCGCCTTCCAGAACGGCATGACGTCAGCGTTGTGGATCGCCTCGACGACGACGAGGACCGATTGCGCGAGGTCCGGCCGGGACGCCGCGCCGTGGTCCCGGGCAAGGGCCGAGATGCTCCGGGCGAGCGCCACGTCGCGCCGGCTCATCCCGTAGTAGTCGTCCGACCAGGTCAGGAGCCGGACGTGCACGTCCGCGTCGCGGAGGTCGATGTCCGGCGCGTGCGCCTCGACGCCGTCGAGACTGCCGATCGCGGCCGCCAGCGCCGTCGCCGTGCCGAACGACGCCGTGCGGAACACCGCCACGGCCCCGTCGCCGACCACCCGCCAGTCCTCGGTGCCGTCCGTCTGGCCGAACTCGCGTGCGCTGATTCCGTCGTCCATGCCGCGATGGTGCGCGCGAACGCTGCCACGGCCTGTCATGAACGACCCGGACCGAACGGGCCACCCGCCGTGGTGCGAATGGGCGAGGTCGCCCGCAACCGGCGACCGGTACACTCGGCCACGGCCGAACCTTCCTCGCGAAGGACGGGGGACCCACCTCCCCTTGGGGCGAATCGCGGAGCGTCCGCGTAGGTCGACGGCGACCGAGCCCGACAGCTCACCCCGCAGGCCTCGCCGCAGCTGCGAGGTCCTGTCGTGTCCACCGTCACCGCACCGTCGCCCGCCACCGGTCGCGCCGTGCGCCGGAACGTCGGGCTCGACCTTGGCGTGGCGTTGAGCATCGGCCTCACGACGTCCGTGGCGGGCGGCCTCATCCCGACGATCGCCCGCCAGGGCGGGCTGCCGCCGATCGGTCTCGCCGTGATGGCGGCCGCGCCGTACCTCGGCAACCTGCTGTCGGCCTTCGCCGGCCGCGTCGGGCCGCAGCGCGTCCGCGGCTACGGCCTCCTGCGCGTCACCGGCGCGCTCGTTCTCGTCGCCGTCGCGCTCGCGCCGAACGCGCTCCTGATCGTCGGTGGGATCTGCGCGTTCCAGCTGTGCCTCGCCTTCGGATCGCCGTTCCAGACGCGCATCTGGGGCGCGATGTACCCGGGGGAGGTGCGCGGCCGCGTCATCGGGATCCTCGGCATGGCGCGGTCCGCGACCGCCGCGATCGGCGCGGTGGCGATCGGCCTGCTCGCCGACCGGCTCGGGGTGCCGTTCGCGGTGACGCTCGCCGGGTTCCTCGGCGCCGCGTTCGCGCTCGGCGCCCTCGGCCTCCGCGCGGCCCGGCCGATGCCCGCCCGCACGTTCTCGGCCCGGGAGGCCGTCGCCACGCTGACGGCGAGCCCGCGCCTGCGGCGCCTCGTCCTCGCGCAGGGCCTGTACGGCGCGGGCGTCATCGCCGCGTTCCCGCTCAACGCCATGGTGAACGTCGATCGTCTTCACCTCTCGCTGGGCGACGTCGGGACGCTCGCGGTCGCGACCGCGGGCGCCACGCTCGTCGCGTACACCTTCGGCGGTGCGGTGGTCGACCGGCTCGGGTACGCGGCGTGCCTCCGGACGGGCGCCGCGTTCGGTGCGCTGTCCGTGGCGTGCGTCGCGATCGCGCCGAACCTCGGGGTGATGATCCTCGCCGCGATCGCCGGGGGCATCTCGACCGCCGGGATGGACCTCGGCATCCAGGGCGCCATGGCACGCCACACGTCGCTGGTCGACCGCGGCGCGGCGATGGCCGGCTGGAACTCGCTCACGGGGCTCCGCGGGCTCGTCGCCGCGATGGCCGCCAGCGCGGCCGTCCAGGCCGGCCTCGTCGACGTGACGACCGCGCTGCTGCTGTGCCTCGTGCCGGCCACGCTCGGCCTGCTCGTCTACCTCGACCTGCCGGTCACGGATGCCGTGACGCGGCTCCGCGGACGCGGCGGCCGGACGTCCCCGGCTACGGACGACGCGCTCGACGGCCGCGACGCCCTCGACGCGGGCACCGCCACGGCGTGACTCGGGGCGGGTACCGTCCCATCCGGACCGTGAACCGCGTCTGAGACGCGACCAGGGACCGGGAGAGGGAGGACGCGGCGCATGTCCGGCATCCGCGCGCTGCTCGCCCGCCTCCTGCCGCAGGGTGCGATCCTGCTGGCGGTCCTGACCTTCGCCTCGTACGCCGCCGGCCTCGTCCGCGACCGGGTGTTCGCGCGGACGTTCGGCCTCGGCAGCGACCTCGACGCGTACAACGCGGCCTTCGTCCTGCCGGAGCTTCTCCTCGACGTCCTCGTCGCGAGCGGGCTCACCGCCCCGTTCGTCCCGGTGTTCACGACACTCCGCGGCCGCGACCCGGAGGCGGCGCCCCGCTTCGCGCAGACCGTCCTCACGCTCGCGATCCTCGTGATCGGGGTCGGATGCCTCGTCCTGCTGCTGCTCGCCCCGGCGAGCGCCGCGGTCATCGTCCCGGGCTTCGGTGCCGCGGAGCGCGAGCTGTACGTCGAGCTGTTCCGGATCATGCTGCTGACGCCGATCCTGTTCGCGGCGTCGATCGCGCTCGGCGAGGTGCTCGTCGCCGAACGCCGCTTCCTGCCGTACGCGCTCGCGCCCATCCTGTACAACGCCGGCATCGCCGGCGGGACGGTCCTCTTCCACGGCACGCTCGGCATCAAGGCGGCCGCCGTCGGGGCGGTGGTCGGCGCGGCGCTCCATCTCGGCATCCGCGTGCTCGGCGTGCTGCGGTCGTCGGTGCCGCTGCGCTTCCGGCTGGACTGGCGGATGCCTGCGGTGCGCGAGTTCGTGCGGCTGATGCTGCCCAAGATGGTCAGCCACCCGATCGAGCCGCTGACGTTCCTGTTCTTCACGAGCGTCGCGAGCACCTTGGCGGCGGGCTCCGTGTCGGCGATCAGCTTTGCGCGCAACTTCCAGAGCGTTCCGGTGGCGCTGATCGGGATCTCGATCGCGCTCGCCGCGTTCCCGGGGCTCAGCGCGGCGTGGGCCGCCGGCGACCGGGGCGGGTTCGCGCGCGAGATCCGTCGCCACGGGCTGACGATCGGCGTGCTGTCGACGATCGCCGCGGTCGGGCTGGCCGTGGTCGGGCCGATCGCGATCGAGGTGCTGCTCGGCGGCGGCAGCTTCGACGCGGAGGACGTCGCCGTGACGGCCGCGGTGCTCGCAGCGTTCGCGCTGTCGGTGCCATTCGACGCCCTCGGGCACCTCGTCGCCCGCGGCCTGTACGCGACGCACAACACGCTGCTGCCCGTGCTCGCGGCCGTGGCGGGTTTCGGCGTCACCGTCTTCGCGACGCTGGCGCTGGTCGGCGTCGCGGGCGTCCTCGCGATCCCGCTCGGGTTCGCCGCGGGAACGGCCGTTCGCACGGTGCTCCAGGCGGCCGCGCTCGCGTGGCGGATGCGGCGCGCCCCGCTGCCGGCCACCCGGGGGGACGTCGCCGCGGACGCTACGGCGTGAGCGGCTCCGTCGGCACGACGGCGAGGAACAGGCCGTCACGCGCGGGGTACTGGCCCTCGGGCCGCTGCCACGGCAGGTAGTTGCGGCGCATCTCGGCCTGGTCCTGGAAGGTGCCCGGCGGGTCCGACTGGCCCCAGATCGACGAGTCGCGCGGGTACCACGGGTCGAGGATGTAGGTGCCGGTGACCTTCGCGTCGTCGAACACGAGCGGGTCCGCGTCCGCCCGGAACCCGGTCATCACCCAGGCGTGCGCGCCACGCCACGCGACGAGGATCACCGGCGCACGGGTGCTCTCGAGCGCGCGCGCGGCGTCGCCCAACGCGTCCTGCCGCGTCTCGTACGCGCGGACCTCGTAGCCCGGCACCCCGTAGGCGGCGAGCGCGAGGGTCATCGCCGTCGGGCCCCAGCCGCCGTTCCGGCTGTCGCGCCGGCTCTCCCATTCGTCGATGCGGCCTTCGAGCGTCGCCTGGAAGGCCTCGGTGAGCGGCGCCTTGCCGTGCATCGCGAGCACCATCTGCGTCGCGGCCACGGCGCACCACTCGTGGTCGATCTCGGTGATGAAGCTGTCGTTCGGCTTCGTGAGCAGGTTGACGTCGACCGGCGCACGGACCGGCGCCGGCGTGGGCTCCGGTGTGGGCGGCGGCGTCTGCCCTGGCGCGAGCGTCGGCGTCGCGCTCGGCGCTGTCGAGGGCCTGGGCGTGATGAGGACGTCCGCGTCGATGGGCCGGTCGGGCGGCGGGTTGAGGAACAGCTCGACGCGGGTCGCGAGCCGGGCGAGCCGGCCACGCGACCCCGCGACGTCGAAGTAGAGCGCCGCGCTGCCGAGGATGCCCGCGACGGCGACGAGGACGATCGCCGTGACGAGCAGCCGGCCGAGCCAGCGGCGGCGGTGACGGGGCAGGGACATCCTGGGCGGCTCCGGGCGGGTGCGTCAGCCGGTGGAGACGCGCGGGACGCGGACGGTGCGACGGGTTCCCTCGGGCCGCGGACGCCGGCTGGTCAGGCCTTGGGCTTGCGGCCCCGCCCACCCGGGAGCGAGCCCGACGAGACGTAGATCGTCCGGCCGCGGATCGCCATCGACGTGCCGGGGCGGTGGGCCGCGATGGCCTTCTTCACGGCGGCCCGCATCGTCGGGATCTTCTCGGCGGGATCGAGCTCGATCGCGATGATGTCCTCGTCGCTCCGGAGGCGTCCGAGCGCGCGCTTGATCTCCTCCTCGCGCTGCAACGCCGCGAGCTGGCGCGGCGACAGCGCGCGCTCCTTCGCCTGCGGCTTCAGCTCCTCGATCTTTGCATTCCTGATTCGCATTCGATGGTGGCTCCGTTCGTTGTCGGCGATCACGCCGAGGGCCGATGAAGGTGACGGTGTGCCCCCGGCCGATGATTTGTTCATGCGGCTGGCGATACCGTACCCGATTCACTCCGTCGTTTCACTCGGGCGAGTTGCGCATTGCGGTGTCGCGGGTCAACGGACCATCGACGTGCCGCGGCGTCCGAAATGGCCCTCGCGATCCGTGCACGAAGGGGTACCGCACCGTCGCACGGCGATCTATGCTGCGCGTCGAGCGGCGCACGGGCGCCGAGCTGGGAGGATGACGATGACGGAACCGACCGGGGGTCCCCCGAGTCCGCAGCCGCCGCAGGCCCCGCCCCCGCAGGCCCCGGCGCCGCAGCCGGCCGGCGGCAACTGGGGCGCACCCCCGCCGACGACCGCGCCGGGTGGGTTCCAGACGAACGCCGTCGCGGTCGACGCGGGGCCGGCTCCGGGCATCGCCTATGCCGATCTCGTCACGAGGATCATCGCGTTCATCATCGACGCGATCATCGTGGGCCTCATCGGCTTCGTCGTGTCATTCATCTTCAACGTCATCGGTGCCGCCGCGGGCTTCGGGCTGGTGACGTTCTTCATCGGTGGGATCATCGCGGCCGCGATCAGCGCGGTGTACTTCATCTACGGCTGGACGCGCATGCGTGCGTCGCTCGGCCAGAAGTTCCTGGGCCTCGAGACCGTGAGCGCCGCCGACGGCGCCACGCTGAGCCAGGACCAGGCGATCCGTCGCTGGCTGTTCCTGTACGGCGTCTATGCCCTGACCCAGATCATCCCGATCGTCGGGATCCTGCTCAGCTTCCTCGCCCTGCTGTACGGCCTGTACCTGCTGTACACCGCGTCGCAGAGCCCGAAGCGCCAGGGGTTCCACGACACCCAGGCCAACACGGTGGTGATCAAGCGCGTCGGCGCCTGATCCACACCCTCCCGCCCGCAGCACCGAACGGGGCCGGTCCGCCGGCCCCGTTCTCGATTCCCGGCGCGTGCCGTCACGGCTCGAACTCGAGCGCCCGCACGTGGCGTGGCCGGAACACGGCAAGGGGCCGGCGGTCGAACGCGGCCACACGCCGGACCCCGAGGCGCTCGGCGGCTGCGACCAGCAGCGCGTCCGCCAGCCGCGGCCGGTGCTCCGCGGCCTCGCGAAGCAGGACCATCGCCCGGGCGAGGTCGTCGCGCGTCGGCGGCACCAGCCGGATCGCGTCCGCCACCAGCGCCTGGAGGACGGCCTCGGTGGCCGGCGCGCCGAGCTCACGCTGGAGCAGCAGGTCGAGCTCGCCGAGCCCGAGCGCGCCGAGCAGGAGCGGCTCGTCCGCCCGCCCGAACCACGCCACCGCGGCGCGATGGTTGAGGTCCGCGGTGTCCGCCGCCGCGATGACCGCCGACGGGTCGAGCAGGATCGCCACTAGCGATCGCTGGGCCGCCGGCCCGTCTCCCGCCGGGCGATCGCGCGCCCGTCGAGCGACAGCCTGCCGTGGCCGCTGCGCCCGATGCCGACGAACGGGAACGCCGGCGCCGACTCATGCTCGTCGAGCCACGCCTCGATCGCCGACGCGATCACCGCCGTCTTCGTGGCGCGCTCCTGGCGGACGTGGCGGTCGAGCCGCTCGAGGAGATCCGTGTCGAGGAGGATGGTCGTCCGCCTGATCGCCATATGACGTCATATATACCGCGCTGGACGCGGCCCGTCGAGTCCGGCACGCTACCCGAAACCCCGCGACCAGGAGACCGACGCCGTGACCCGCTTCGAACCCAACCTGCGCATCCCCGGACCCACCGCGCTGCCCCCGAGCGTCCGGGAAGCCGGCGGGCGGCAGATGGTCAATCACCGCGGCGACGAGTTCAAGGCGCTGCTCGGGCGCGTCGACGAGGGTATGCGGCCGTACTTCGGCACGTCGGGCCGGGTGATCCTGCTGACGTGCGCGGGCACCGGCGCCCTCGAGGCCGCCGTGGTCAACACGCTCTCGCCGGGCGACGCCGTGCTCGCGGTCACCATGGGCGCGTTCGGGGACCGGTTCGCCGCGATCGCCGAGACCTACGGCGCCGTCGTGACCCGGCTGCCGGTCGACTGGGGCCGCGCCGCCGAGCCCGAAGCGGTCCGCCAGGCGGCCGCCGCGATCCCGAACCTCAAGGCCGTGCTGCTCACCCACAACGAGACCTCGACGGGCGTCGCGAACGAGCTCGAGCCGCTCGCGTCGGCGATCCGGGACGTCGCGCCGGACGCCCTGCTGCTCGTCGACGCGATCTCCGCGATGGGCGCCGTCCCGTTCGCGATGGACGCGTGGGGCCTCGACCTCGTCGTCACGGGGTCGCAGAAGGCCTGGATGTCCGCGCCCGGCATGGCGATGGCCGCGCTCAGCCCGCGCGCGTGGGCAGCGACCGAGACGGCGCGGATGCCGCGCTTCTACCTCGACCTGCGCAGGCACCGCGACACCGCGGTCAACGGCGAGACGCCGTGGACGCCGGCCGTCGCGGTCCTGTACCAGGTCGACGAGGGCCTCCGCCTGATGCAGGCCGAGGGCGATGGCGTGTTCGCCCGGCACGAGGCGTGCGCCGCGATGACCCGTGCGGGGCTCCGGGCGCTCGGGTTCGAGCTCCTCGCCGACGACGACGTGGCGTCGAAGACCGTCACCGCGGCCTGGATCCCGGACGACCTCGACTGGAAGGCATTCAACGGGGCGCTCAAGCGCCGCGGCCTCGTGCTCGCCGGCGGCCAGGGCAAGCTCAAGGGGAAGATCTTCCGCGTGGGTCACCTGGGCTCCGTGACGACGGACGACATCCTCGCGGCGCTCGGGACGCTGGAGGCCGCGCTGGTCGAGCTGGGACGCGACGTCGCGCCCGGCGTCGCCGTGACGGCGGCGCAGCGCGCATTGCTCGCCGCGGCGCGGACGCCCGCCGGTGTCGCCTGATGCGCATCCTCGTCGTCGAGCCGCTCGCCGCCGAGGGCCTCGAGCTGCTCCGCCGTCACCACGAGGTCGACGAGCAGCTCGACCTGCCGCGCGAGCGGATCGCCGCGATCCTGCCGGAGTACGACGCGCTCGTCGTGCGCAGCCAGGTCAAGGTCGACGCGGAGCTGATCGCGGCGGGCACGCGGCTCGTCGTCATCGGCCGTGCTGGAGTGGGCGTCGACAACGTCGACCTCGAGGCGGCGACCCGGGCCGGGATCGTCGTCGTGAACGCGCCGACCGGGAACACCATCGCGGCCGCCGAGCTGACGCTCGCGCTCCTGTTCGGCCTAGCTCGCCGGATCGCGCCCGCGGACGCGTCGATGCGCCGCGGCGAGTGGAAGCGCTCGGCGTTGACCGGGACGGAGCTGCGCGGCAAGACGCTCGGCATCGTCGGCCTCGGCAAGATCGGCCAGGCGATCGCGAGCCGCGCCGGCGCGCTCCAGATGACGGTGATCGGCTCCGACCCGTTCGTGACGCACGAGCAGGCCGCGAGCTTCGGCGTGGAGCTCGTCGCGTTCGACGACCTCGTCGCGCGGTCCGACGTGATCACCGTCCACGTCCCCAAGACGAAGGCGACGACGGGGCTGATCAACCGCAAGGTGATCGAGCGGATGAAGCCCGGCGTGCTGCTGCTCAACGTCGCGCGCGGCGGGATCATCGACGAAGCGGACCTCGCCCAGGCGCTGCGCGATGGCCGGGTCGCCGGCGCGGGCATCGACGTCTACACGGCCGAGCCCCCGACCGACAATCCGCTCCTCGACGCGCCCAACACGCTGCTGACGCCGCATCTCGGCGCGTCGACGGCCGAGGCGCAGGTGGCGGTCGCCGAGGAGGTCGCGGAGCAGATCCTGGAGGTCCTCGACGGCCGGTCCGCCCGGTACGCGGTCAACGCGCCGTTGCTCACGCCGGAGACGGCGCAGGCAATCGCGCCGTACCTGCCGCTTGCGGAGACGCTCGGGCGGTTCGCCGCGCAGCTGGCCCGGCGAGCGCCGCGAACGCTCACGCTGGAGATCGCGGGGGAGCCCGCCGCGTACGACGCGTCATCGCTCGTGGCCGCGGTCCTCCGCGGGCTCCTCGAACGCGACACGATGGAGCGCGTCAACCTCGTCAACGCGGCGACCCTCGCCAAGGCCCGCGGCATCACCGTCGTCGAGCGCAAGACGCCGAATGCCGGCGCGTTCGCGTCGCTGCTCACGCTGACCGCCGAGGCCGACGGCCAGGTCGTGGTGCTCGCCGGCACGGTCGCCAACGGCGAGCCGCGCCTGGTGCGCCTCCAGGAGCACGCGATGGACCTCGCGCCGGCCGACGTGATGCTCATCAGCCATCACCGAGACCGGCCGGGCACCGTCGGCCGGGTGGGCGTCCTGCTCGGCGAGGCGGACGTCAACATCAGCTCGATGACGCTCGCCCGGTCCGCGCCGCGCGCCGACGCCTACATGGTGCTCGCGCTCGACGACGACGTGCCCGCGAAGGTCATCGACTCGATCGAGGCGGACGAGGCGGTCATCGACGTGTGGGTCGTTCGGCTGGACGGCGCGCGTTGACGGACGCGCTGCCCGGCATCCCCGACCCGGTCGTCCCTCCGGGCCTCGACGCGACCCTCGTCCTGCTCCGCCACGGCGAGTCGGAGTACATCGTCGAGAACCGCTTCCAGGGCCAGGCGGAGACGCCGTTGTCGCCCGTCGGCCGCCGCCAGGCGGCCCTCGCCGGCGAGCGCCTCGCGCGGCCGCACGCCTCGCCCGCCCTGCCGCTGCCGCTCGGCCGGCCGCAGGAGATCGTCCACTCGCCGCTCGCGCGGACCGCCGCGACGGCCCGCGCCGTCGCGGACGCGATCCGGGCGGCGGACGGCGTCGACGTCCCGGTGCGGCCCGAGCCCGGGTTCCTCGAGATCGGCCAGGGCGAGTGGGAGGGCCTCCACCAGGACGACATCGTCGCCCGCTACCCCGAGGAGCTGAAGGGCTGGCGCCGGCGGCCGTGGGAGGTCTGGGCGCCCGGCGGCGAGTCGCCGATGCAGGTCCAGGCGCGCGTCCGCCCCGCGCTGGTCGAGGTGCTCGAGGCGCTCGGACGCGACTATCCGCGCGGGTCGCTCGACCGGCCGCAGGTCGGCGGGTACTCGGGCGCCGGCCACACCGCGAGCCAGCCGTGGTCGCTGATCGTGGGCCACGACGGCGTGTTCAAGGTCGTGATGCTGACCCTGTTCGGCATCCCGCTCACGCACTTCTGGATGTTCACGATGGCGCTCACGGGCATCACCGTCGTCGAGCTGCGCGGCGGGCGCCCCGTGCTCCGCGCTGCGAACCTGACCGAGCACCTCGTGCCGCTGCTCGACGAGCGCGCGCAGGAGCAGGCGGAGGAGCGGGCGGCAACCGGGGCGATGTAGCCGGCGGACCGGGTCGCGGGGTCGGAAACGCCTCCGCCCGCGCCCGACGATCAGCGCTCGCGGCGGCGCCTCGGGCGGCGGAACGCGAGCCGGAGCAGGGAGATCCGCAGGCGCCGCGTCGCGTCACGCACCGCGTCCATCCGCGCGCCCGCCAGCCGGACCGCCGCATAGGTCGTCTCGACCTTCGCGGTCGCGACCGTCTGGATGTCGCGCTCCGCGACGGGCACGAGCTGGACGAGCGAGGTCGCGTACTCGTAGACCGTCTGCGTGGGGCGTGGTCCGACGCCGAACCGAGTCGCCGTCCGCGACAGCGCGTTCCAGGCGGTGTCCGGGCTGAGCTCGCCGCGCGGGCCCCGGAGCCACGCCACGAACGCGAGCCCGAGGACGCCTGCCGCGAGCACGACCGCGAACACCACGAGCAGGCCCCGGTCGACCCCGCCCCCGGCGCCACTCGTCGCCGTGGCGGTGGTGCCGCCGTCGGGCTGGTTCGCGCCCGGGCCCAGGCGCGGGTCCGGGATGTCGGGCTCGGCGCTGGCGTTCGGCGCGTGCGACGGCGGCGCGACGGGCGCGCCGACGGGGATCACCGCGCGGTGGCCGACCTGGCCGGTCGGGTCGAACGGGATCCAGCCGTAACCCGGGAAGTACACCTCGACCCACGCATGCGCATCGCGGATCCGGACCGTCGTCGTCCCGTTCCGGATGTCGCCCGGCAGGAAGCCCTGCACGAGGCGCGTCGGGATCGGGTGACCCGGGATCGCGTTGCGCAGGAGCAGCGCCATCGTCGACGCGTAGTGGAGGCAGTAGCCCTTCTTGTAGTGCGCGAAGCACTCGACCGTGCCGGCCGTGCCGCAGTCGACGTCGGAGATGTCGATCGAGTACTTGAAGTTGGTCGGCGACTGCAGGTACCGCTCGAAGGTGCTCGCGAGGTCGTACACCGAGTCGGTCGGGCTGATCGCCACCATCGTCTTCTGGAGGTCCTGCGCGTAGGGCCCGAGCGCGCCGTCCGGGACGTCCGTGTACTTCGCGAGCACCTCCTGCGGGTAGGCGTCGCCGGCATTGCGCAGCTTGTTCTGCGTGATCCCCTCGTCGGTCGTCTTCTGGTCGCTCAGGATCTTGAGGCCCGCGGCCGTGACCTGGTACGGGCCGCTGCCACCGTCGCTGAGCTCGAGGCCCGCGAACCAGCCGTCGGCGCCGAACAGGCTCAGGTTCGTCGTCCGGTCGACGCTGACGGGCGCGCCCGGTGCGAGGACGAGGCCCTCGCTGTAGTCGGCCGGGTCGACCGTCACCGTCATCTGGGTCGTGATGTCGGGATCGATCTCCTCGGCCGTCCCGTCGAGCAGCGGGGCGCCCGCGTCCATCGGCAGGTTCGTGATGTCCTTCACCGTCTGGATCCAGCCGGTGCCCTGGTACGTGTCGTACGTCGCGGCGCGCCAGTGCTCGTCCTGGAACCCGGCGGGCACGGTCGCCGTGAACGCCACCCGGTCGTCGCTGAACCACTTGCTCGAGACGCGCGCGATGCTCCCGAACTTGAGCGTCCCGATGGGTCGCATCGCCCCGCCCAGCGGCAGCAGCCGGCTGATCTGCGCGCCCGCGTCGACCAGCCGGTCGCTGACCCCACCCCACGCGCCCGCGAGCGGCGCCGAGGCGGCCCGCTGGGTGAGGAGCACCGACGCCGCCATCGCGCCGACGATGAAGATCGTGCCGCCCCGCAGGTAGAGCGCCGAGATCGACGACGGGTCGCCGATGCGACGCCGGATCCACGTCGCCCGCTCGTCGAACGCGTGCATCTGGATGAGCAGGAACAGCGACACGCCCGTGAACGCGATCATGTAGCTGAGCTGCTGCTGGTCGCGGTTGGTGAGGCTCATGTTCACGATCAGCACGAGCCCGATGACCACGACCGCCGCGAGCGGCCGGCGATGCCCGAAGACCGCATACGACGCGAACTGCATCGTCCCCCACACGACGATGCCGAGCACCAGCGAGTAGTGGATCTCCTGGCTCGTGAGCGCGAGCCCGCGCCATGCGAGGTCGAGGTACGCGTTGACCGATCCCACGGCCGTGAACTCGAACGCCTGCCCGATCGAGGCGCCGGGCAGCGCGCCCTGGCCCGCGAGGATCGGGATCACGAGCGCGGCGAACGCCGCGCCGACGAGGTGCGTCGTCCATCGGCCCCAGCCCACCTTGGGCCCGATGAACCCGATGAGCGCACCGAACACGCCGCACGTCGCGAGCAGGTCGGTGAGCTCGCCATGGCCGTTGACCCAGGCCGGGTCGTCGATCGACCAGCCGAGGATGAACGCGAGGGCGATGACGAGGACGAGCGTGATCCAGCCTTCGGCGGGGCGGCGGACCTCGAGGCGTTCGGTCATCGCGCGAGGGCCTCCGCGAGCGGCTGGCGAGGGCCGACGGGGTAGGTCGGGATCTGGTACTCCGCGAGCGTGTGGCGCAGGGCCCGAGCGCGCTTGCGCGCGAGATCCGCGGCCGCGGCGTCCGGCGCGGGCTCGTACTCGGGAGCGTCCAGGGCGATGACGACCGTGCCGATCCCGCGGTTCCGGAGCGCGGCGAGCGGCCGCACGAACGACGGGTCCTGGGAGGCGGTGATGACGATCGCCGTCATGCCGCGGCGCAGCCGGGTGACGCCGGTCAGGAGCGCCTCGTCGAGCGATGTCCGTCCGTCCGCCTCGACGGCCGCGAGGAGCTGCAGGATCTTGAGCCGCTGCCGCGCGCCGCGGTCGGCCGGCAGCACCGCCATCCGGTGGGCGTTCACCGTGAGACCGACCGCCCGGTTCTCCTCGAGCGCCTTGTCGGTGACGGACGCAGCGATCCGGACCGCGACCTCGGTCGTGGACTGCTCGCCCGAGCCGAGCTCCGTCGCGGCGTCGAGGTCGAGGAAGATCCACGCGTCGGCGGTCTGCTCGAGGTCGAACTCCTTCACCTGGATCTCGCCGGTGCGGGCGGTGGTCCGCCAGTGGATGCGGTTCATCGAGTCGCCCGGCGCGTAGGGCCGCACGGTCGTCGCGAGCGGCGTCGTCTGGAGCGTCCGCTCCGGCTGGGCATGCGCGCCCTCGATGTTCGCGGGCGGCAGCTTCCACAGTGGCAGCGCGTCGACCCGCGGGTACACCACGAGCGTCACGCCCTGTCCCACGCCGGCCGACGCCTCGAAGAACCCGAACGGGTCGCCGGTGCGGATCTGGAGCGGCTCGATGCGGTAGTGGCCGCGGCGCTCGAGCCCCGTGCGCACCAGCCACGACCGCTCCTCGCGGCCCCGCAGGCCGAGCGCGCGGCCGGGCAGGCCGCCGGGCAGCGTGGTCGGGTTGTGCACCTCGAGCCACGGCTTCGGCAGGCGGCCGGTGTTCCGGAGCGTGTACGTCACCCGCAGCTTGTCACCCACGTGGCCGCTGAGCTGGCTCACGGCATACCCCGCCTCGAGGTCCGCGAGGCCGAGCCGGGTCAGGATGTAGCTGCCGCCGCCGATCAGCAGCCCGAGGTACAGCAGGAAGAACAGGAACAGCCAGCCGGTCGAGAACGCCGCGACGGCGATCACGACGGCGAGGACGACGAGCTGGAGGCGGCGGAACATCGCGGTCCTTTCCGGGCCTCGGACGCGGTGGAGAGCGGTCAGCCGGCGGGGGCCGGGGCGACCTCGCGGGGCCCGCCCGCCTGGCGGGCGGCCTCGATCGGCGTGGAGTCGAGCAGCTCGCGCACGACGTGCGCGGCGGACACGTCGTGGATCGACGAGCTCGTCTTGATGATCACCCGGTGCGCGAGGGCCGGCTCGGCGAGCACCTTGACGTCGTCCGGGATCACGTAGTCGCGGCCGAGGAGGCCGGCCAGCGCCTGGCTCGCGCGGTAGAGGGCGATGGACCCGCGGGGGCTCGCGCCGAGGTACACGTCGGGGTGCGTCCGCGTGGAGGCGACGAGCCGGACGATGTAGTCGCTGACGGCCGGGTCGACGTAGATCTCGCGCACGCCCGCCTGGAGCTCGCGCAGCTCGTCGACGGTGACGACCTCGTTGATGTCGTCGATCGGGTGGCTGCGCTTCTGCTCGTCGAGGATCACGACCTCGTCGAGGAGCGCCGGGTAGCCAAGCCGGATGCGGAGCATGAACCGGTCGAGCTGCGCCTCCGGAAGCGCGAAGGTGCCCTCGTACTCGATCGGGTTCTGGGTCGCGATGACGAGGAACGGGTCCGGCATCGGGTGGGTGACGCCGTCGATCGTCGCCTGCCGCTCCTCCATGCACTCGAGCAGGCTCGACTGCGTCTTGGGCGTCGCCCGGTTGATCTCGTCGGCGAGGACGACCTGGCTCATGATCGGCCCCGGCCGGAACTCGAACTCGAGCGTCTTCTGGTTGTAGATCGACAGGCCTGTCACGTCGGACGGCAGCAGGTCCGGCGTGAACTGGATCCGGCGGAAGGTGCAGCCGAGGCTGCGCGCGATCGCCTTCGCGAGCACGGTCTTGCCGGTTCCCGGCACGTCCTCGATGAGGAGATGGCCGCGGCACAGGAGCGCCACGAGCGCGAGGCGGACCTCGTGGTGCTTGCCCACGATGACCCGCTCGACGTTGGCCAGGACCTTGTCGCCGACCTGCTGGATGCTGCTCATCGGACTCCCGTCGTCGTACGGACTGGACCGCCGGCTGCTCGCCGGGCCCGGGCGTGACGCCTGGCACCGGTCCCTCGGTGACGCCGCGCCGGCAGGGTCGTGGCGCGGCATCGTGCCTCTCGACCCAGTGTACGACCCGATCCCGCTCAGGGTTCTCGGGCCGCCTGTCGACTTGATCGGCGTCCGGGAGCGGCGATTCGTTCGATCCGTCGTGCTGCGGCGTCGGGTTGACGCGGCGTCGTCCGCGCTAGCGGCCGCGCACGACCGTCAGCGCGCCGACCCAGACGACCATCAGGCAGCCGATGCCGCTCATGACGGCGAGGAACACCTCGCCGCCCGCGAACGCCGCGATCGACATGAGCGCGAACAGGGTCGCGAGCAGGAGGGCGATGCCGGCGAGGCCGATGCGCTCGACGATCGGTCGTGGCCGCGGGGGCGGCTCGCCGGCAGCGTCCCGGACGCCAGCCGGGATCGCTTCCGCGAGCGGGTCCGTGGCGGGCTCCGGGTGCGGGTCGGGTTGGTCGGTCACGCGAAGAGCGTAACGTGCCGGCGGGCGGGCTCCGCGGGCCGGCGATCGCGGAGTCCGGTATGCCGCTACGGGTTCCCGTACAGCTCGAAGTAGCGCTGCATCAGGTCGCCGGCGAGCGGCGCCGCCCGCTCCCCTCCCCGGCCGCCGCGCTCGACGAGGACGGCGATCGCGATCTTCGGGTTCTCGACCGGCGCGAACCCGATGAACCATGAATGCGGCTCCCCGGTGCCACCCAGCTCGGCCGTGCCGGACTTGCCGGCGGTCGGGATGCCCGGGACCTTCGCGCCGGCAGTGAATGCCTTGCCGAGGTCGCCCTCGACGGCCTGCTGCATGGCCTGCTGCAGCGCATGCGCGTTGTCGGCGTCGAGGACCTGGTGCCAGCTCTCGGGGCCGATCGCCCGGGCACCGGGCCCGTCGCCGGTGAGCGCCGTGACGACGTGCGGCTTCATGAGCACGCCGTCGTTCGCGACCGTGGATGCCACGAGCGCCATCTGGAGCGGCGTGACGAACGTCTCGCCCTGCCCGAACGAGGCCGATGCGAGCTCCGCGTCGTCCTCGAAGCCGCCCGGCGCGCCGCCGTTGCCGTTCGTGACCTGGCTCGCGGCCGTCGGCAGGTCGAACGGGATCGACGCGCCGAAGCCGAGCTCCGCCGCCTCGCTCACCAGCGTCTGGCCACCCGTCCGCAGCCCGGTGAGCGCGTACCAGATGTTGCAGCTGACCTCCGTCGCCTCGTACAGGTCGAGCGCCGTGCTGCCCGTTTGCGGGTGGTGGCCGTCCTTGATCCGGAACCCGTTGACGACGAGGCCATGCTTCTCCGCGGGCGGCTGTTCCGGGTAGGTCGTCTGGGGCGTGATCGCACCCGAGTCCAGGCCCGCGATCCCGGTCACGATCTTGAACACCGAGCCGGGCACGTACCGGCCGAGCGTCGCCCGCGGCAGGAGCGGGCGGTTCGGGTCGTCGACGAGTCCCTCGAACGTCGCCTGCGACGTGTCCGGGTCGGCGATCGCGCCGGCGTCGAAGGTCGGCGTCGACGCGAGCGCGAGGATCTCGCCGGTCGTCGGGTCCATCATCACGACGGCGCCCTTGTCGCTGCCCAGGCCTCGCACCGCGGCGCGCTGGAGCCGCAGGTCGAGCGACAGCTGGAGCCCCAGCGGCTGGTCCGGCTGCTGGCCGAACTTCGTGAACAGCTGCCCGAACGCGTTGGACCCCGACAGGCCGAGCAGCTCGGCGTTGTAGGTCCGCTCGAGGCCGGCTGTGCCGTACCGCCGCGACGCGTACCCGACGACGTGGCTGATCGTGTCGTCGCGGTATTGCCGGAGCGCCTCGCCGTTCGCGTCCCGCTCGCTGCGCGCCAGCCAGGTGCCGTTGCGATCGACGATGTCGCCGCGGAGCGCGCGGCGGGCGATCGCGATCACCGCGGGGTTGTCGGGCGCCGTCGACAGGCGCTGCGCGTCGACGACCTGCCACCAGCCGGCGCCGAGGGCGAGCACGGAGAACGCGCACGCGATCGCGATGCCGGTCCGGAACACGTTCGCGCCGATGGTCCGCGGCCGGCCGGTGCCGCGGCGGTCCGCGCCGGCGATCCGACGCGCGATCACGTCGCCGGCCCCCGGCGCAGCCGGAAGCGCCGGATCGCGCGCGGCGGGCGCGGTGGCGGCGGCGGTTCGATGCCGCGATCCGAGAGCGCGATCAGCAGCCCGATCACGACCGCGTTCGCGAGCAGCGACGACCCGCCGTACGAGATCAGCGGCAGCGTGATCCCGGTCAGCGGGATGAGCTTGAGGTTGCCCGCCGCGATGATGAACGCCTGGATGCCGATCACCAGGGCCAGGCCGGCCGCCAGGAGCGAGCGGAAGTCGTCGTGCGCGGACGCCGCGATCCGCAGCCCGCGCGACACGACGACGAGGTACAGGCCGAGGACGGCGAGCAGGCCGATGAGGCCCAGCTCCTCGCCCAGGGCCGCGAGCGGATAGTCGGTGTGGATCGCGGGCACCGGCGGCCGCCCGCCGATCGTCGGGAGTCCCGCGCCGAGGCCCACGCCGAGGATCCCGCCGCGGGCGAACGCGTACAGCGCCTGGATCGTCTGGAACCCGGCACCCTGCGGGTCGCGCCACGGGTCGAGCCAGTTGTCGACGCGGATCTGGACGTGGCCGAACAGGTGGTAGAGCACGTACGACCCGGCGATGAACAGCGCGACGCCACCGATGACGTAGCTCGGCCGGCCGGTGGCCACGTAGAGCAGCGCGAGGAACGCCGTGTAGAACAGCAGCGCCGCGCCGAGGTCTCGCTGCACGACGACGATGCCGAGGGCGATCGCGAGCATCGCGACCATCGGCGCGAGGTACGGCAATGGCGGCAGGCGGACGGGACCGATCCGCGTGCTCTCGTCCGCGAGGAGCGCCCGGTTCTCGGACAGGTACCCCGCGAGGAACACGACGAGGATCACCTTGAGGAGCTCCGACGGCTGGCCGGAGATCGGCCCGATCGAGAGGCTGAGGCGCGCGCCGTTGACGTCGCTCCCGAACACGAACGTCAGCAGCAGGAGCAGGATCCCGGCTGCGGCCCACGTGTACTTGTAGGTCCGCAGCCACGCGTCCGACCTGACCGCGAGCGCGAGCACGGTGATCACGCCCAGCGCGACGAGCAGCCACCCGAGCTGGAGCTGCCCGAGGCCGAGCTGGAGGGACCCGAACGACTGCACGACCGTGTCCTGCGGCAGGCGTTGCATGAGCAGGAGCCCGATGCCGCCGAGCATCCCGATCGCGGGCAGCAGGACCTGGTCCGTGCGCCGGCCGGCGAGCACGAACAGGGCATGGACGACGAGGAGCCCGAGCAGGTACAGCAGCAGCGCACGCGCATCCGGCGGCGAGAAGTCGAGCGCCGTCGGAGGACTCCCCGCCTCGATCGCCGCCCGGTAGCGCTGCGTCGCGCCGAGCCCGGCCGCACCGACGACCATGGCGACGGCGACGATCGCGAGCAGGCCGAGCTCGGTCGGCCGCGGCCGGGGGTGGATGCGGAACGTCGTGCGCGGCCGCGCCTGCGCGAGCGCGCTCATGCGCGACCCCGGTCGAGGCGGAAGCGGATCTCGCCCACCTGGACCTCGTCGCCGAAGCCGAGTGGTCCCACGCCCTCGACCGGAACGCCGTTCACGTAGGTGCCGTTGGTGCTGGCGAGGTCCTCGACGTACCAGCTTCGTCCGCGGTACGTGAGCACGGCGTGCTCGGCGGACGCGAACGGGTCGTCGAGCACGATCCCGTTGTTGACGTCCCGGCCGAGGGTCGTGACGGCGTCCAGCGGGTATGAGCCGCCGGGCTGTGGCTCGCCGCGGGGCGACGCGAGGACGACGAGGCGGCCGAGCTCGGCGGGCCCCTTCGACGCGGCGCGGAGATCACGGAGGAGCACCCGGACCACGGCGAACAGGAAGCCGTAGATGACGACCAGGAACAGGAGCCTGACCACCCACAGGGCCAGCACGAAGCCGTCCACCGCCGGTCAGCCCGGCAGCTGCTCGACGAGCAGGACGGTGTCGCCGACCTGGACGCGGTCGCCGGGACCGAGCGCGCACTCGTCGACGCGGATGCCGTTCACCCGGCTGCCGTTGGTGCTCCCGAGGTCGCTGAACACCAGCGTGCCGCGCCGGGTCTGCAGGCGGGCGTGGTGGCGCGAGACGCGCCCGTCCGAGAGCACGAGCCCGTTGTCGATCGCCCGGCCGACGGTGAGCGGCGTGCCGTCGACCCCGACGGTCCGCTCGGAGCCGTCGCGCGCGATCACGCGGATCACGGCCCCCACGGGCGCCGGAACCGGCCGCCGGTAGACGAGGGTCTCGGTGCCGTCGCCCCGGATCCCGCCGGGACGGCGCTCCGGATCGATCTCCAGCGATGCGGCGACGGCGGCGGGCGCGAGCTCCGGTGTCACGGGCGGACCACCGTCCGCCGGGATGGGTTCGTGGCCGTTCCCAGCCACGTCGCCGGCGCGCGCAGCTACGGCCATGGCCGCCGCCGGGGGCCGGGCACCCACCATCGGGACGTCGGGCACCGGCATGGGCGGTCGGGCGGGCTCAGCGGCCGGGTCGGCGGGTTCCGCGCCGCCCGCGTGCGGCGGGACGCGGCCCGGGGTTCCGACGGCGTCGACCTCGACGGTCCCGCGCCCGACCGCCGGGTCGGCGACGAGGGAGACCGTCGGCCGGCCGGGCAGGTGGTAGCCGTGCGCGCGGGCGAACGCGAGTGCCGCGTCGGCGAGCCGAGCGGCCAGCGCCTCGGCGCCGTCCTCCCCGGACAGGTCCTCGAGGTCCGATGGATCCAGCCGGACGCGGTACCGCGCCGGGACGAGCGTGCGCGTCCCCTGCCCCAGGCGGGCACGCTCCATGGCGCGCTCCACGCGCCGCTCGACCTGGAGCTCCTGCAGGTGGGTCCGGAACAACCTCGCGCTGGACCGTTCGAAGAGGCGCTCGAACAGTCGCTCGAGGTCGGCAAGGACAGCCATCGGCGGGAACCGTACCAGAGGCGCTCCGATCGCCCCGGAACCCCCGCCGGCGTCGCCGTTACGAACGTCCGGCGACGTCAGGTACCTCGGTGCCCGCCATCGCTTGGGGGCGGGCCTATACTCTTGGCCCTTGTCCGGCGGGAGGCCGGGCACGCACGTCCTTCGCACGGGGGTTCGCACGGGCCACATGACGGAGATCCTCACCGAGTCGTTCTGCGAACGGTGCGGCACCCGCTACACGTTCGAGTCCGCCGCCCCACGCCGGTCGCGGCTCGGCCGTGTCCGCACGGTCTCCAAGGGCCTGCGCAACTTCGTCCTGTCGGACGAGAGCACGCTGTCCGAGGCGATGGCGGACGCGCGGAGCGACGAGGAGCGGAACGCGACGGCGAGCCAGCTCGACGCGTTCCACCGGACGTTCAACTTCTGCCTGACCTGTCGCCAGTACACGTGCGGCAACTGCTGGAACACCGCCGAGGGGCGGTGCCTCACCTGTATGCCGATCCCCGGGATGGAGCAGGCCGACGACCTGATGCCGGTCCCGGCGATCGCCTTCGTCGAGCCGACCAACGGTGTCCACGTGCACGACGAGGCGCTCGACGCGGTCGGCCCGGACACGTGGCCCGAGACCGATCTCGGCGTGGACCGCCTGGGGCGCGTCATGGGCGACGGCGCGATCGCCGATGCACCTCCGGACGGGACCGACCTGGACGAGTTGCCGGCGGCCGACGACGCGGTCACCGCCGATGATGTCGCGGCCGAGGCGGGCGCGCGTTTCGAACCGGAGCCGGAACCCGAGCCGTACGTGGCCGGCGCCGACGACGACCTACCGGTCGAGCTGGACGAGGACGCGATCGTCGCCCGGATCGCCGGCGTGGCACCGGGTCAGAGCGTGGAAGAGGCGCTCGCGGCGTACGAGGCGCAGGTCGCGGCCGAGGAGGCCGAGCGTGCCCGCGTCGCGGACCTGATGGCCGCCGCCGCGACGGCCGCGGTCGTGATCGACGACGCACCGGCGGTCGACGCCGTGGCGGAGTCCGAGGACGCCGAGAGCGAGGCGGGCGTCGCAGCCGAGGCCGCGGGCGAAGCCGAGGCCGAGCCGGTCACGGTCGAGGCCGAGCCGGTCAGCGCCGCGGCCGAGGCCGAGCGCGTCAGCGCCGAAGCCGAGACAGACTCGCTCGGCGCGGCCGGCGCGGAACCCGAGCCCGAGGTCGTCGCCGCCGAAGCGGAGGCCGTCGTCGCCGCTCCGGCGGAGGCCGACGCGAGGCCCGAGCCGGTCACGGCCGACGCCGCGCCCGAGCCCGAAGCCGAGCCCGCCTCGATCGAGTCGCACGACGACGATGCGCTCGTCGCCGCCGCGGCCACCGCGGCGATCGTCGCGGAGCCGGAGTCGGAGCCGGAGGCGGTCGCCACCGAGCCCGAGGCCGTCGCCGCCGAGCCCGAGGCCGTCGCCGCCGAGCCCGAGGCCGACGAGGAGCACCTCGGCCTCGCTGCCGCCGCCGTGCTCGCAGCCGCCGCTGCCGCAGCCGCGCCGGAGCTCCCGACCCCGACCGTCCCCCACCCCGCCCCGTCGCGCGACGACGTCGTCGCCCAGCCCACGTGGCCGGTCACGCCCGCTGCCGTTCCCCCGCCGCCGCCCCCGGCCGCCGCGCCCGCAAGACTCACACCGCCCGCACAGCCCACGCCGCCCGCACAGCCGTCGGTTCAGGCGGCGCCCGAGGAGCCGATCCAGCCGATCCAGCCGGCCGCCAGCCCGTGGCTCACCGTCGCGCCCGACGAGGGCACGCAGCCGGAGTGGCCCGCGGCCCCGATCTGGGGACAGCCCGCCGCGCGACGCGACGCGCCTGCGACACTGGCCGGCCGTGCGCTCATGCCGCAGGACGACGCGGCCTCGCTGTGGGCGGCGTCGGCCCGCGAGGTCCTCAACGGCGCGGCAAAGGCGCCGCAGGCCGCGGCCGCCGCGAGCCTCACGCCGCAGCCGTGCGTGAGCTGCGGGCTGTCGCTGTCCGCGAACGCACGGTTCTGCCGCCGCTGCGGCACACGCCAGGGCTGACCTACCCCGCCGGGACCTCCGACGGACCGGATGCGCTCGGGTCCGCGGCCGCCGCGTCGGGCTGCGCCATCGCGAGGGACCGAACGCGCGTCCAGCACGCGCCGAGCAGCAGCACGTTGAAGCTGATCGACAGCCACGCGAGGACGGCGAAGGCCGCGACGAACGTCCCGTAGATCGCCGCGATGTGGGTCAGCAGCGGCGCGAGGAACGAGAACAGCTGCGTGAACAGCCCGAGCGCGACGCCGACGATCACCCCCGGGACGAGCAGCGCGCGCATCGCGACGCGCTCGGCGGGCACGAACCGCAGGACGAGCAGGACGACCGTCACGAACATCACGTACGACCCGAGATGCAGCACGAGGGCCAGGTCGCCGCGCAGGATCGAGGGGAGCTCGGCCTCGTCGGGCAGGAGCGCCGCCACCCAGCCGACGATCGTGCCGGCGAGGAGCGCGACGAGCGGGACGAGCACGACCGCTCCGACGAGGAGGACGCCGCGCAGCGTCCGCTGGATCTCGTTCCGCGGACGCGAGCTGTGGAACACCCGGGTGAAGGCGTAGTCGAGGGACGCGTAGAACCGGCTCGCGCCCCACAGCAGGCCGATGAATGCCACGATCCCGGTCGGGACGGCGCCCGCGGACACCTGCTCGAAGGCCGTTCGCACGACGTCCTCGAGCGGCGGCACCGCCTCGGCGATGACCGACACGATGCGCTCCCGCAGCGCCGCGTCGGAGATGACGATCGCGAAGATCGACAGCACGAGCACCATCCCCGGCAGCAACGCGATCAGCGAGGTGTACGCGAGGCCGGCGGCGAGCAGACCGCCGCCGGCACGATCGTAGGCCGTGAGCGTCGCGAGCAGCGTCCGGACGGCCGGGAGCCCGCCGATCCGGCGGACGATCCGCTCGACGAGGGCCCGCCAGCGGTCCGTGCGGGGAGGCGCCTCGTCCGCGGTCGACATGGCGTCAGCCGTTGAGGTCCTCGAACAGCCCGCGCTGGACGTCCTCCATCCGGACGCGGCGAGGCGCCGCGATGAGCGCCTTCACCTCGCCGCGACGGACGTACCGGCGACCACCCAGCTTGATGCTCGACAGGCGACCGGTCCGCGCCCACGCACCGATCGTCTCCGCGCGAAAGCGCACGTTGGCGGCGGCCAGGATGTCGGCAGCTTCGGCGAGCGTGATCCAGTCGGCGGCGGGCATCGTTGCTAGCGGTCCGAGCCAGACGAACCGGAGGCGCCCGAGGAGCCCGACGACTCCGACGAGCCCGAGGAGCCGGACGAGCCCGAGGAGCCGGACGAGCCCGAGGAGCCGGACGAGCCCGAGGAGCCGGACGAGCCCGACGACCCCGAGCCTGATCCCGACCCCGAGCCCGGCGCCGGCGACCCGCCGTCGCCCGACGCGGACCCGCCGTCCTTCGCCCCGTCAGCGGCCGACCGCGCGGCCTTCGTGCTCGACGACGACCCGCGATCCTTCTTTGCCCAGCCCGAACCCTTGTAGTGGATCGCCGGCGGCGCGAACTGCTTGCGCAGCGTGCCCTCGGCGCCGCACGCCGGGCAGAACGTGGGCGCGGGGTCGTTGATCCCGTGCAGGATGTCGGTCCTGGTCCCGCAGCTGGAGCAGACGTACTCGTAGATCGGCATGGTGGTGTTCTCTCCGAAGGCCGGGGCGTCGCTCGCGCGAGCCGGCGGCCCGAGGATCTAGCCGCGCAACAGGCGCATG
The DNA here is from genome assembly GCA_025935925.1 of Chloroflexota bacterium. GTDB lineage: Bacteria > Chloroflexota > Limnocylindria > Limnocylindrales > CSP1-4 > CAIXZV01. Next base: position 8,273 of record JAICUI010000014.1, on the reverse strand, counting down.
CCGCACTTGGGGCAGTAGAACGCCCGCTCGTGGCCGGACGCGAAGCCGCAGTGCGCGCAGACGAGGCCGCCGCGCCCGCCGGCGGGCACGGGCCGATCGACGGCTGTGAGGCCCATCGAGTACTGGCTGGCCAGGATGTTCGCGAGGATGTTGGTCAGCAGCCGGCTCGCGATCCGGTCGGTATCGCCGCGGACGCCGCGCCCGCCCCAGCCCACGACCGACCGCACGATCATGTCGCCCGTCGCCTCGTCCCAGTGGGACGCGATGCCGCCGACGATGGCGTTGTACTCGGGGTAGCCGGAGGTGTCGACCTCGCCGTCGAGCAGCGAGCACACGAACGTGTCGAACGCGAGGTCGATCGCGTCGATCGACTCCAGCACGACGAGCGCGTGGCGCGTGACCGGGCTCAGGTCCTGGTGGGCCTGGAGCCACTGCATCGCCTCCGACGGCCGCGCGATCACGGGGATCGCCTGGGCGAACTCGAGCTCGAGCGGCTCGACGACCTCGACGGGCTCGCGCGTCAGGCCCTCGAGCATGCGGGGCAGCTCGCCGAGCGCCTTGGGACCGGCGCGCATCCGGACACCCTCGCTGCTCTTCCCGGCGTAGTACAGCTTGAGCTGGAAGTCCTGGGCGACCACCTCCTCGGGGAGCCCCGAGGGCTGCGGCTGCGCGGCGGCGGCCGTCTTCTCGGCATCGCCCTTGCGCTTCAGGAATTCAAGGGGCACGCGGTCCTCCCGGCGGCTTGCGGGTGCTTGCCGGTCATCGTAGCAGCGAGGCTGCCGTGCCTCACCGGCCCAGCCGCTGGCGGAGCCGCTCGACCTGGTCGTCGAGCTCCGCTTCTCGCGCCCTGGCCCCATGGACGATGGCCGCGGGCGCCTTGGCGGTGAACGCCTCGTTCGCGAGGCGCGCGCGGGCAGCGTCGAGCAGCCGTTCCGCATCCGCGAGCTCCTTCTCCAGCCGTGCACGGTCCGCAGCCGCGGCCGACGGATCCGCGTCCGAGCCCGTGCCGACGATCGCCTCGGCGGGACCCGCGATCACGGCCAGCCCGCCGCCCTCGTCGCGCGTCGCGGCGTGGAGCGCCTCGCGCGTGAGCCGGCGCCGCAGCGGGCGCGCCCGTGCGAGCCGCTCGATGCCCGGCCGCAGGGCCTCGAAGGGCTCGCCGAGCTCGGGTTCGACATAGACGTCGAGCGGCAGCCACGCTCCGGGTTCCAGGCGGGCGTCGGCGCGGGCGTTGCGGACGCCGCGGACGAGGTCGACGAGCGCGCCCACCGCCGCCTCCGCGGACTCGTCGCGCGCGCCGGGGGCGGGCCAGCGCGCCACGATCAGGAGGCCGGGGTCCGTCGCCCGGTGCGGCAGCGCCTGCCAGAGTCGCTCGGTGACGAACGGCATCGCCGGGTGCAGCAGCCGCAGATACGTGTCGAGCGCCTCGACCAGCGCCCACCACGTCGCCTCGCGATCGGCGTCGGAACGGCCGGCGTCGGCGAGGCGGACCTTCGCGAGCTCGAGGCCCCAGTCGCAGTACTCGCTCCAGATCGCGTCGTACAGCAGCCGCGTCACCTCGCCGAACGCGTAGTCGGCCATCGCGCGGTCCACGGCGGCCGTCGTCGCGGCGGCCCGGGACAGCACCCAGCGATCGGCTGGGCCGAGGTGCGCGGCATCGGGCAGGCGCCGCTCGGCGCCCGCCGGAATGGACGCCGGCCGGGCCCCGAGCACGAAGCGCGTCGCGTTCCAGAGCTTGTTGGCGAAGTTCCGCGCCTGCTCGACCTTCGCGCTCCCGAACCGCTGGTCGTTGCCCGGCGTCGTGCCGTGGACGAGCGCGAACCGCAGCGCGTCGGCGCCCATCTCGTCGATCATCCCCAGCGGGTCGACGGTGTTGCCCTTCGTCTTCGACATCTTCGCGCCGTACGGGTCCCGGATCAGCCCCGACAGATAGACCGTGCGGAACGGCGGCGCGTCGGTCAGGTGGATGCCCAGCATCATCATCCGCGCGACCCAGAAGAAGATGATGTCGTAGCCCGTCTCCATGACGCTGCCCGGGTAGTAGCGCCGGAAGTCGTCGGTCTGGTCGGGCCAGCCGAGGGTCGAGAACGGCCACAGGCCCGAGCTGAACCAGGTGTCAAAGATGTCCGGGTCCTGGACGAGCTCCGACGCCGGGCGGTGGCAGACCTCGCAGGCCGCCGGGCCATCGGGCTCGGACGACACCGTCACGTGGCCGTCCGGGCAGTACCAGGCCGGGATCCGGTGGCCCCACCACAGCTGCCGGGACACGTTCCAGTCCCGGATCGTGGTCATCCAGTGCTCCCACGTCTTCGTGAAGCGCTCGGGGAGGATCGCCGTCTCACCGCCGCGGGTCGCCTCGAGCGCCGCCGCCGCGAGCGGGCCCGTCCGGATGAACCACTGCGTCTTGAGTCTCGGCTCCACGACGTCGTCGCTGCGCTGGCAGCGGCCGATCACCATCTCGTGCGGCTGCTCGCCGTCAAGGTCGCCACGCGCCTCGAGATCCGCGACGATCCTCGATCGCGCCTCGTACCGGTCGAGGCCGTCGTACGGCGTTCCGGTGTTCGCGATGCGCGCGGCGTCGTCGAGGATCGTCGGCATCGCGAGGCCGTGGCGCCGGCCCGTCTCGTAGTCGTCGTGGTCGTGCGCCGGCGTGATCTTGACCGCGCCGGTGCCGAATGCGGGGTCGACGACGTCGTCCGCGACGATCGGGACGTCGCGCTCGACGAACGGGATCCGCACCCGACGCCCCACGAGCGCCGCGTACCGGGCGTCGCCCGGGTGCACGGCCACGGCCGTGTCGCCGAGGATGGTCTCGGGGCGGGTCGTGGCCACCGTGATGGTCGCGTTCGGGTCGGGGTCGCCCGTCGCGTCGTCGACGAGGTGGTAGCGGACCCGCCACAGCCGCCCGGTCTCCGGGGTCGGGATCACCTCGAGGTCGCTCACGCTCGTCCGGCATCCGGGGCACCAGTTGATCAGGGCCTCGGTGCGGTACGCGAGGTCGTCGCGATACAGCCGCTCGAAGGCGACGCGCACGGCCCGCGCCGACACCTCGTCCATCGTGAACCGCAGCCGGCCCCAGTCGCACGATCCGCCCACGCGACGCTGCTGGGTGAGGATGACGTTCCGGGTCTCCTCGACGAACTCGTGCATGCGCTCGAGGTACCGCTCGCGGCCGAGGCTCGCGCGGCTCTCGCCCTCCCTGGCGAGGATGCCGTCGAGCACGAACTGGGCGGCGATGCTCGCGTGGTCGAGCCCGGGCAGGAACAGCGCCGGCCGGCCGGTCATCCGCGCGTGGCGGACCATGAGGTCCTCGACGGTCGTGCGCTGCGCGTGGCCGAGATGGAGCGAGCCGGTGACGTTGGGCGGCGGCTGGATGATCACGAACGGGGGCAGGGCCGGGTCCGCCGTCGAGCCGGCGCCATCCGGCGCGAACACGTCGGCGGCGAGCCACCGCTCGTAGATGTCGTGCTCGAAGTCGGCCGGCACGTAGGCCTTCGCGAGCTGCTCGCCTGCCGCCTCGGTCATCGATCGCTCCCGCCTGAAACAACAAGCCCCGCTCGTCCAGCGGACGAACGGGGTCGTGGTACCACCTGCTGGTTCCGTCGCCGGGAGCCGCCGCTCATCGCGGAGGCCGGAGATCCGGCGACGCTCGGGGCGCGCTATCGGGCGCCACCCGCACGACTCGCGAGCGACCTTCGCGTCCGTCGTGCCCGCGCGGCTCGCACCGTCCCGCGCTCGCTCCGGGGCCGACCCGGACCTACTCCTCTCGGTCCTCGCCGTGAGGGCGGGAGTGTACCACTCCGTCACGGGCTTCCGAACGCGTCCGCGCGGTCACCGCGCCGTAGATCGCGCCCAGGAACCGGCTCGGCACGCGGTGGATCAGGCGGGGCTCCGCGAGCCCGGCGGCGACCGCCTCGCGCCGCCAGGTGCCGAACGAGAACGGGTGCGGCACCCACGGGTTGCCGCGGTCGGCGTCGTACTCGACCACGACCAGCCGGCCGCCCGGGACGAGCCGGTCGCGGATGGCCGTGAGCACGCCCGAGCGATCCGCGACGAAGTGGAGGCTGTTCGCCGCGAGGACGCCGTCGAACGGCCCGGCCGGCAGGTCGCGCGTGAAGTCGTCGTCGAGCGGCGTGAAGGCCACGGCCGGAAAGCGGCCGCGCATCACCTCCGCGTTGCGCCGCAGCGCCCTCGCGTCCCGGTCCACTGCCGTGATCCGGCCGCCGGAGCCGAGCACGTCCGCGAGCGCGATCGTGAACGCGCCATCCCCGGCCCCGAGCTCGAGCCAGCTGGCAGCCATCCCCTCGACGCCGCCGCGGATCAGGGCGACGTGATCGCGGTGGTCCATCGGATGATCATGCCGCCCGCCCGGCGTGCTGTCCCCGTCGAGCGAGCGAGGACGTCGGTCAGCGCGAGCGTGCGAGCGGCCGCGTGACTGCGCCCTCGGCAACCGTCGGGTCCGGCGGGCGCAGCGCACGGAGCCGGCGACGACGGTCACGGGGCCCGGGGTCGGCGCGGCCGAGCTCCACGGCCTCCTCGAGCACCGTCGTCCAGTCGCGGGCGAACCGCTCGATGCCAAACCGTTGCCGCGCGAGGTCCCGGCCGGCGTTGCCGATCCGCCCTGCCAGCACGGGGTCGTCGAGCAGCGCCTGGACGTTCTCCGCGAGGCCCGCCGCGTCCATCCCGAGGAGCGCGGTCTCCCCGTGGGCCACGACCGTCGGGATCTCGGTCGTCGCGAGCGCCACGACCGGCACGCCGGCCAGCATCGCCTCGATCATCGAGAGGCCGAGGCTGGTGTAGCGGATCGGGTTGACGAAGCACCGGTAGCGCGCGATCCGGCCCGGCAGCTCCTCGTGCGGGATGGGGCCGAGACCGCCCAGCGTCTCGGAGCGCAGGCCGAGGAGGTCGACGGGCACCGTCGTGCGGAGCTCCTCGAACACGTCCCGGCCCAGCCGGCGGCCACGCGTCGCGAGGTCGTTGATGACCACGACCCCCTTCGCGATGTCGCCGCGATAGACGACGCCCGGCGTCGTCGGCACTCCGTGCTCGATGACCCGGACCGGCGTGCGGCCGCTGTCCCACATCAGGGCGTTGAAGTGCGTGCAGTGCACGAGGATCACCGACTCGTCCTGGACGACGTGCCGGGTGTCCGTCGGGTGGCCGCGCGGCGGGTCGTGCTCGAGGTAGACCGACGGCAGCCGCCGTTGGTGCTCGCCGAGCAGCGTGTGGCGGTCCCGGAGGTAATGGCGGGGCGCCTGGTACAGGACGACGTCGAGGTCGAGGTCGGGCACCCGCTTCGCCGGCACCTCCACGAGGGTCGGCGGCAGGCCGGGCTCCTGCGGGCGGCCACCGTAGCCGTCGCGCGGGTCGTGGCGCACGGGCAGGTAGATCGTGTGGCCGATGTGGGCGAGCGACGCGAGATACCCACCGTGGACGTTCCACGTCAGGATCCGGAGGGGCCGGTTCATGCGGGCAACCGGACGGCGCGGGGCCCGCGGGAGCGTGCGCCGACTCCGCGCGAGCGTGCGCCGCCGATGGGCCGGCGATCGCTGACCGCGAGTCGGGCAGGCTGACGGGACATGGGTTGCGAAGTCTCCGGCGGCGCCTCGCGCGTTGGCGGCGGCGCGCGTGGCGAATCGCTTGCACGTCCCTTTCGGAGCGGCGCCCGCGGTCGGGCCAACGTTCGGTGAGCGCCGAGCCGGGCGTTCGGCGGGCTGACGCGTCGGTCGGCGCGGCGCCGGCGTTCGGCGGGCTGCGGCATCGGTCGGCGCGGCGCCGGGCGTTCGGCGGGCTGACGCGTCGGTCAGCGCGGCGCCGGGCGTTCGGCGGGCTGACGCGTCGGTCAGCGCGGCGCCGGGCGTTCGGCGGGCTGGCGTCGCCAGGCGAAGAGCCGACTGCCGTCGGCGGAGGCCCACACGAGCCCAGGCTCGGGAGGTGGCGCCCCGCCCGTGCTGAGCGCTTCGACCCAGCCGCGGCTGCTGCCCGGAAACCGCGCCGCGAACACCTCGGGGTAGCGCGCGACGAGGACGCGGTTGCGCTTCGTCGCGCGGACCACCCACACGAGACCCGTGGTGTGCGGCTGTTCGGCCCAGCGCAGCGTCGCCAGCGCGTCCGCCTCCGCCAGCTTCCGATTCGAGGTCCGCGCCGCGGCGCCGATGTCCCCGAACACATTCCAGCACTCGACGACCCATGCGTCGATGGGTGTCGTCGGCCAGCCCGACGTCGATGCTCCGCCACGGTTCGACAGGTCGCGTCGCGAGCTCGAACAGGCCCCGATATCCGGCGCGACGGCCGAGCCGGAGGACGAGCTCCTGAATGCGGAGGTGTCCGGAATCCTGCGGTTCCTGCTGCGGATCGCGCTGGAGCTCGATGCGCAGTCGGATGCCGAGCGCGACCGCGATCCGCTGCCACGCGTCGACGGTGAGCCCAGAACCGAGCCCGCGCTCGGCGTGGCTGATCGCGGACTGGCTGAGCCCGGCGCGTGCTCCGAGCTCCGGTCTGCGTCAGCCGCCGACGCAGCCGTCCGGCACGGGCGGCGCCCCCGAGCGCATCGAGCTGCTGGCGGTTGGCCCGCACGGCCTCGAGGGCGAGGTTGGTTCGTTTGCGCGTCGGCACAGTCGCTGCATTCTTCGTCGCTGCGCTTCCCGCACCCTTAGCTGGGACTTCGCCCGGACTTGCGCGCGATCCGCAAGCCTCCGGCGCCCCGACATGCTCTGAACGCGTTTCGAGTCGGGCCAAGCGAGCCGAAGTGGCCCGCTATGCAGGTCCGGCGTTCGCTCCGCCAGGCGCCTACGTTGCGTGCAGAAATGGGGCGACTACGCGACGCTGGAAGCAGGAACGCTGGCGGAGGGACCGCCGGGCAGCGCGCGACCCTGTCGAAGGGACCGCCGCGAAGCGCCGGACCCTGGCGAAGGGACGGCCCGCCAGCGCCGGACGGTGGCGAACCACCACCGGGCAGCGCGCGAACCTCGCGAAGGAACCCCGGCAGCGCCGGGAAGCGAGGGACCCTGGCGAAGGACCGCCGGGAAAGTGCCGGACAGTGGCGAGGTGATCCCGGAAGCGCCGAGCGTTGGCGACGTGATCCCCGGGGAAGCCGTGGACCGTCGCGAGACGGATCGCGGGAAGCCGCTCGCCTTACGCACTCCCCGCACGCCACGAGCGCGATGGACGGCACCGGAGCCGAACAACGCCGCGGCGCGTGAACGACCCGCCCGCGGGACGGCGATCAGGCCGAGGCGCCGCGCTCCGCGAGCCACTCCGCGTAGTTCGTCTCGTCGACGCCCTTGTCCACGTCGCTCTTCGTGAGCAGCAGCGGGGCGCGGCGGTCGCGGATCGTCTCCTCGGTGATGATGCATTTGCGGACGTCGGTGCGCTCCGGGATGTCGAACATCACCTCGAGGAGGGCCTCCTCGACGATCGAGCGGAGGGCCCTCGCGCCGGTCTTGCGGTCGAGGGCGACCTCCGCGGCGGCCTGGAGCGCGCCATCGGTGAACACCAGCTCGACCTTGTCCAGCTGGAGGAACTTCTGGAACTGCCGCGTGACCGCGTTCCTCGGTTCGACGAGGACCCGCACGAGATCGTCCGCCGTCAACGGCGAGAGGGTCACGATGACCGGCAGCCGCCCGATGAACTCGGGGATCAGCCCGAACTTGAGCAGGTCCTCGGGCATCAGCTTCTCGATGATCTTCGCCCGCTCCGCCTTCGAGATCTGGCCTTCCGACCCGAACCCGATGGCGCGCTTCCCGACCCGCTCCTCCACGATCTTCTCGAGCCCGTCGAACGCGCCGCCGCAGATGAACAGCACGTTCGTCGTGTCGATCTGGATGAAGTCCTGGTGCGGGTGCTTGCGGCCGCCCTGGGGCGGCACGTTGGCGACCGTGCCCTCGAGGATCTTGAGCAGCGCCTGCTGGACGCCCTCGCCGGACACGTCGCGGGTGATCGACGGGTTGTCGGCCTTGCGCGCGATCTTGTCGATCTCGTCGATGTAGATGATCCCGCGCTGGGCCCGCGCGACGTCGAAGTCGGCCGCCTGGATCAGGCGCAGGAGGATGTTCTCGACGTCCTCGCCGACGTACCCGGCCTCGGTCAGCGACGTCGCGTCCGCGATGCAGAACGGGACGTCGAGGATCCGGGCGAGCGTCTGGGCGAGCAGCGTCTTGCCGGAGCCAGTCGGGCCCAGCACGAGGATGTTCGACTTCTGCAGCTCGACGTCATCGAGCTGCACCTTCGACTCGATGCGCTTGTAGTGATTGTGCACCGCGACGCTGAGCACC
>JAICUI010000119.1 GCA_025935925.1 Chloroflexota bacterium | reverse complement strand
GGCCAGCTGCTCGAGGAAGGGGTTGGCGCCACCGCCCGCCCCCACGGTCGAGAGGGTGATCCCCGCCGCCTTCATCCGCTGGATGATCGCGTCGTACTGGCCCGACCTCGACCACCCGTCCGTCAGCAGGATGATGTGGCGGCGCGTCGCCTCGGCTGTCTCGAGTGAGTCCACGGCCTGCTCCAGGCCGGCGAAGATGTTGGTCTGGCCATTCGGCACGATGCCGCCGAGCTGGCTCGCGACGTCGCCGACCTGCCCGAGCGGCTTGGTGTTGATGACCCAGTGGGCCTGCTCGTCGAAGGCCACGACGCCGAACTCGTCGCGGGCGGTGAGGGCCGCCGCGGCCCGGAGGATCGCCTCCTTGCCGATGTCGTCCTTCTTGACGCCCTGGAGCTGGCCGCCGCCGCCCATGCCGCCGTTGAAGGTGTTGCAGTGGCAGGCGTCCATCGACCCCGACTTGTCGATGACGACGACGAGCGCGATGTCCGGCTCGCGGTTGCGATCGCGCACCCCCATCTCGACCGGGAGCAGCTCCTCCATCGGCGTTTTCGTGTAGCCACCGGCGCCGTACGCGCTCGGCCCGCCGACCATCACGACGCCGCGGCCGATGTCGCGAACGTAGGTCTGGAGCGCGGCGAGCTGGGCGTCGTTGAAGCGCAGCCGCGGGACGTCCACGACGACGATGCTGTCCCACGTCAGCAGGCTCCCGAGGTCCGTCGGGAGCGCCTCCGGGACGAGCGTGTCGACCTTCTGGCCCTGCTCCTGGAGCGCATCGACGAGCTCCGTGGCGACCTTCCCGTCGCCCTTGAGCACGAGCGTCCGGGGCTCCCCCTTCACGATCGTGTTGGAGTCGGCGCGGTCGTTCTGGCTGAAGGTGTTGCGCGCCGCCTCCACGACGATGCGGAAGCGGTAGAACCCGGCCTCGGTGGGACGGAGCGCACAGGCGGCGGGATCTTCCGGGCAGCTGAAGGAGACGGTGTTGCTGCCGGCCTTCAGGTCGACGCGCTGCGTGCCCGCCAGCTGGCCGTTGATGAACAGTCGGACGGTTGCGGGCTGGGCCACGGAGGACTCGATGACGGCATCGACGGGGATCTCCTCGCCGAGGCGCGCGGTCGAGGGTGTCCGCAACCGGTCGACCAGGACCTCGTCGCTGTCGACGAGACCGATCGCACGGGTCTCGACCTGGATGCCGCGCGCGGCAGCGAGCGCCGCCTCGCGCTGCCCGCGCCCGGTCGTGTCGTTGCCGTCGGAGAGCAGCACGATCCGCTTCTGGGCCGCGTCGGGGAACAGCGCGGCTGCGAGCCGCAGGGCCGCCCCGACGTCCGTCGCGGCCTTCACGGGCGCGCTGTGCAGCCGGTCGATCTGGCGGACCTCCTCGGGCAGCCGCTCGACCAGGGCGTCCTTGCCGAAAGCGACGATCCCGGCCTGATCGCCCTCGGGCATCACATCGAGCGACTGGCGCAGGAAGGCGAGGGCGTCCGCGCGGCCGTCGTTGCCGACGCTGTCCGACAGGTCGACCACGAAGACCGTCGCCAGGCGGTCGACGGGCAGGACGAGCTGGATGCCCGAGAGGGCGAGCACGAGTGCCGAGAGCAGGAGCGTCCGGACGGCGATCGCGGCGCGCCGCCGGCCGGCGCCCATTCGACGCCTCGCCGCGAGGTGCGGGATGAACGTCAGCGCGAGCGCGGGAAGGAACAGCAGCAGCCAGATCGGTGCCTCGAAGCGCAGCCCCATCAGCGGCCCCGCCCGGCGGCGCCGGGCTCCACGGACCCGCGACGGAGGCCGCGCCACAGGCGCGTGACCGCGTCCCGGTGGTAGACGAGCCACTCGAAGAGCAGGAACGTCAGCGCCACCAGGACCACCGGGACCCAGAGCTCGTCGCGCGCGAGCGGCCGGCCTGCCCCGGCGGCGCCGGTTCCGGCGGAGGCGACGGGGGCGCCGCTCGGCGCCGCGGACCCGTCCGGTGTCGCTTCGGCCGATGCGGCGGGGAGGCCCGACGTGCCCGGCTG
>JAICUI010000096.1 GCA_025935925.1 Chloroflexota bacterium | reverse complement strand
GACGCGCAGCCCGGTTCGCGACCTCGGCTCGCGCTGACGAAGCGGCGGCCGGATCACGGCGCGGGTCACCCGTCGTCCCGGCTGGGGGCCGTGGTGCGGGCGATCGTCTGCGAGTGCCACGAACGGAGCGTCGTCCCGGACGCGCCAACGGCGCCCTGCATGCACGCGTTCGAATCGTGTCGGACGCGCGAGAGGTTGGCGCTGTCGTTGATCGGAGCGGCGCCGCCTCAGGGGTGCTGGCTCTCCTGCCGCCGGTGCTCCACGATGGTGCTCACGTCCTCGAGCGTCGACTCGAAGTGCTCGACGGTCGTCTCGAGGATGTACTCGTCGGCGCCGGGGAGGATCGTTCGATCGGCCCACCGATCGCCGTACACGGCGCGGATCGCCTCGACGTTGTCCCACTCGGTGATCGAGATCAGCGACATGCCCTGGTCGCGTTCGCCCATGGCCCGCCCGAACGAGGCCGAATGCAGGCCGTGGATCGATGCGCCCATCCCCGCGGTCAGGTCTCGCAGGACGCTGAGGACGTGCTCCTCGTGTCCGGGAACGACGCGACTGCGGGTCACTCTGAGAATCACGGCGCGAAACGTAGCGAATTCGTGATGCGCCGACAGGTCAGTCATTCGACCCATTGACGCGTCGCCGAGTGGAGATCCGTCGTCAGTGGAACCCGCTCACGCCTGGTTCCGGCCAGCTGAGCTCGTACCCGGTCATGACGTCGCCGGTATGCGTGAACGCCCGCCTCGACACGCGCTGCCAGATCGCGTTGAGCACCGCGGCCTCGCCGTGCTCGTGGATCGCGATCCGCAGACGAGCGGTCGCATCACGGAGCGCCGGCGCCGTACCGATGCGTGAATGGCCGAGGTCGACGCCCGCCATCCACCGCTCACGCCGTTCGGCCGGGCTCCGCTGCTGACCGTACGAGTACGGCAGCTGCATCGGACCTGCCTGGGACACGGCGCCATACACGAGGCCGTACGTGAAGCCCATGAGCTGGTCGATCTTGAGATCCGTGTCGAAGGCCTCGACGATGTCGATCGCCGTCGAGATCGCACCGGCGAACAGGGCGAGGACGCCCGTCACCGTGCCGGCGACCTCGAGGACGGTGACGGCACTGCCCGCGATCCCTTCCAGCTCGGCGCCACCCGTCGCGATGTCCGTCAGGATCGATGCCACCTCCGTCCAGTCAGAGACGTTGCCGATCAGGTCGCACACCTGCTGGACCGTCTGCGGGACGACCTGACCGGTCGCTCCGTCGCCACCGGCGCCCGCCGGGTCGGTCGCCGTCGGCGTGTGTCCGGGAGCGGGCTGATTGGGTTCGGGCGCTCGGGTCGGCTCCATCGTCCCTTCGCCGATCGTGACGATCCCGTGCGGCCGACGGTCCGGCGCGTAGACGCGCTGATACTCGCGGTAGCGCGACGCGTCGACGTCCCAGACATCCCAGCCCCCGGCCACCACGGGATCGAGCTCTGGCGCCTCGGCGTCGATCGCCTCGCGTCGGCGGCTCGGGTGCTGGACGAATGCCGTGCGCAGCCGGATGAGCGCGGCCGCGTTCTGCGTCCCGTAGGCACGCGTCAGCCGCTCGATCTCCGCCGCGATCCGCGCGATGGGCCATGCACGCAGTGCAGCGACGCCCGGCACGCGCGGCTCGGGCCCCGTGATGCCGTACTGCTCGCGGATGCTCGCGTCCCGCTGGACCGTCGGTTCGCCGGTCGCGCGCTGCAGCGCGACGGGATCCTCCACGAGCCCGGCTACGGCCCGATTGCCGGCGAGACGCTGCAGGAGCAGGACGTCCGCGACGCCACCCGCGCGAGGCAGCTGGCGGCCGGCGTGATGTGCGCGTCCACCCGCAGCGTCGGGCATGCGGCTGACGCGGTCGTGCATCGGCGTGATCCTCGGGCTCGACCGGGACGGGGCACCAGCCATGTTCCCGCCTGACGTGTCGGCGACAAGAGCCGAACGGGCAGTTCTCGCGACGGCCGTGTCGGCAGGCCGACAGCAGGTCCGTCGCGTGGCTGGTGCACCGCCGACGGCGCGAGGGTCGACGATGGGCATCGCCGCTCAGCGAAGCGCCGTGTGGCGCACGGCCGGCGATCCATCGCCGGACGGGGAGACGAAGGCCCTCGGTGGATCCAGCGAGGGCCGTTTCGTGCTCAGAAGAGTGGTCGGGGCGGAGCGATTCGAACGCTCGACCTCCTGAACCCCATTCAGGTGCGCTACCAGGCTGCGCCACGCCCCGAAGGCGCTAAGGGTAGCAGTTGCCCCGATTCCGACATCGGCGGTCGCGGAGCGATCCGGCCGCCTCGTGCGTCGAACGCGTGCGATGACCTCCGTTCCCCTCGGGCACGGCGCCGCGGGGGACGTCCCTCGGCGTGCGTCGTTCCTCCGCTCCGGACCCGGCCTCGTCGTGATCGTCGGGCTCGTCGCCCTCGCCGTGTTCATCGTCGGCGCCTGGATCCCGGCGTACCGGCTCGACGAGTACCTCGTCGCGGTCGCGCGAACGCACCTCTCGTGGCCGCGCCTCGTCGACGTGATCGCCACCTCGGATCCGGGGCCGGGCCCGTGGTACCTGCTGATGAAGCCCTGGGCGGACGTGTCGACGGACCCGTGGTGGACGCGCCTCCCGTCCGTGGTGGCGATGACGATCGCAGTCGGGACGTTCGTCGCCTTCGTCCGCCGTGCGGTCGACACCCGCGTCGCCATCCTCGCGGCCGTGGTCGCCATCGCGCTGCCCGGCATGTCGCGGTGGGCCGAGGACAACCGCATGTACGCCGCCGCGACGGCGTTCCTCGTGATCGCGCTGTACGGGTGGTGGCGGTCGATCCGCGGCGGCACGCGACGCTGGTCGGTCCTGTACGCGATCGCCGTCGGCGCGATGGGGCTCGCGCATCTCTACACGCTCGCGTGGCTGCCGGTGTTCGGGATCGCGGCGCTGTGGGCGCCCGGCCCGCGACGCGACGCGCTCGTCCGGACGATCGTGCCGGCCCTGATCGCCGTGCTGGTGATCTCGCCGCAGATCGCGCTGAACCTGCTCCATCCGACCGGGACGCCGATGAACCCGGAGCTGTCGCTCCACACGCTCGGCGACGTGATCCTCAACGACATCGGGCGGTTCCTCGGCGTGTTCGTCGTGGCGCTCGGGATCGCGGGAGCGGTCAGCGCGTGGCGGACGCCGGATCGCCGCGCCGTCGCGGTCCTCGGGTTGGCATGGGCGCTCGTGCCGCTCGTCGAGTTCGCGGCGGCCCGCGTCCTGATCGGGCTCCCGACGCTCGTCGACCGCTACTACGTGTTCGCGATGCCGGGCGTGGCGCTGCTCGCAGGCCTCGGCCTCGACGCCGTGTACCGCCGCTGGCGGATCGGCGTCGCCATCGCCATCGTCGTGCTCGTCGCCCTCGCGCTGCCGGACCAGCTCGCGGCGCGAGCCGTCGACGGCCACGATCCCGAGATCTACCACCTCGGACAGGTGCTCCGGCAGCCCGAGCTCGCGGGCCTGCCCGTCGCGACCTCGACGCCCCACATGCGCGAGGTCCTCGACACGGCCACGTTCCCCGGCGTCGTCCCGCCCGCGGGACCGGCGACGTCACCCGTCGCCATCTACCTCAGCCGCCCGCCGACGGCGCGCGAGGAAGCCGAAGCGCACGTGCCGAGCCCGTACGTCTCGCCCGGGACGGCCTGGAGGTCGGTGGTCCGCTGCACGTTCGGCGCGTCGGCGATCCTCGACGTGCTCGCGCTGCCCACGGCGACGATCCCGGCGGGCGACCCCGCGACCCTCGCGACCCGGCTGCACACCGAGGTGCCGGGCGCCGCATGTGAACCGCGCTAGGGGCGCCTATCGGCTGCGCGCGCGACGCTTGCGCGGCGACCGCTTCTCGCGGACCTGCTCCCGGAAGACGAGGCGGATCGGCGTCCCGTCGAAGCCGTATGCCTCGCGGAGCCGGTTCTCGAGGTAGCGCCGATACGAGAAGTGGATCGACTGCGGGTCGGTCGTGAAGAAGACGAAGGTCGGCGGCGCGACACCCGCCTGGGTCGCGTACCGGATCTTCGCGCGTCGCCCGTGGACGACGGCCGGCGGCGTGCGCTCCACGGCCTGGGCGACGAGCCGGTTGAGCTCGCCCGTCGAGATCCGGCGGCGCCGCTCGCCCCAGACTTCGACCGCGAGCTCGAGCACCTTCTGGACCCGCTGGCCGGTCTTCGCCGAGATCGACACGATCGGCGCGTAGTCGATGAACGCGAGGTCGCGGCGGAGCTTCGCGGCGAACTCGTCGAACGTGCGATGCGTCTTGTCCTCGACGATGTCCCACTTGTTGACCGCGATGACGAGGCCTCTCCCCTCCTCGATCACGTAGCCCGCGACGTGGGCGTCCTGCGCCGTCAGCCCGTCGTGGGCGTCGAGCACGAGCACCGCGACGTCGGCGCGCGAGATCGCCTTGAGCGCGCGGAGCGTCGAATACTTCTCGGCCGCCGGCCCCGACGCCACCTTGCCGCGCCGCCGGATCCCCGCCGTGTCGATCAGCACGATCTCCGAGCGCCCCCACGGGATCGTCGTGTCGATCGCGTCGCGGGTCGTGCCGGGAACGTCCGAGACGATCGTCCGCGTCTCGCCGAGGAGCGAGTTGAGCAGCGACGACTTGCCGACGTTCGGCCGGCCGACGAACGCGATCGCCGGCGGCTCCTCGTCCTCCGCGGCCATCTGCGCATCCCAGCGCGCCTCGATCGCTGCCGCCTCGGGCGGGATCCCGGCCCCGGGCGCTTCGCCATCGGCGTCGTCGTCGGCCTCGTCCTCGTCCCCGCCGTCGTCGGCCTCGTCGGCCTCCGTCACGACGTACGGGTCGAGCCGGCCGGCGGCCATCTCCTTCGCCCAGGCCTCGGCCTCGTCCTCGCGCTGCTTGCGCGCAATCTCCGCGTCGGTCTCGGGCGGGAGCGCCCAGACGACCGCGTCGAGCAGGTCCGCGACACCCCGGCCGTGGTTGGCCGAGATCGCGAACGTGTCCTCCCAGCCCAGCTCGTAGAACTCGGCGGCGTCCTGCTCGCGGCGCTCGTTGTCGGCCTTGTTGGCGGCGACGAGGACCGGTTTCGTCGTCCTGCGCAGCAGCTCGGCCGCGTCCTGGTCCGCGGGCGTCGCACCGACCGCCGCGTCGACCAGGAACACGATCACGTCCGCCTCGCCGATCGCGAGCCTCGCCTGGAGCTGGACCTGCTCCTCGATCGGGTCGCCGGGCGCGAGCTCCAGCCCGCCGGTGTCGACGACGACGAACCGCCGCCCGTTCCACTCGGCATCACCGTACATCCGGTCGCGCGTGGTGCGGGCGCGATCCTCGACGATCGCCGCCCGCGCATCGCCCACGACCCGGTTGAACAACGTCGACTTGCCCACGTTGGGCCGGCCCACGAGGGCGACCACCGGCAGCCCTCGTGTCCTAGCCACGCGACCCTCCGAGCCCCGAGGCCGCAGCCGCGAAGGCCATCGGCGCGAGGATTCGACCCACGAGGGCGACCACGGGGAGCCCGCGTGTCCTAGCCACGCCACCCTCCGAGCGGCGCGGGAATGGGCGGCGACGCGACAGGCCGCAAGGGCCGTCCGCCGGGAGTGCGCGGCATCGCTACGCCGCGCTGGCGGGGGTCTTCGGCGAAGCCGGAAGCGAGGTCGTGCGGCCCGCCGGCGTCGCGGCGGCGCCGAGGGCGCGTTCGGACAGCTCCCCGGCACGTCCGCGCACGTCGTCGGTGCCGG
>JAICUI010000106.1 GCA_025935925.1 Chloroflexota bacterium | reverse complement strand
GCGATCGGATTTCCGCTGCTCGTCAAGGCGGCCGCCGGCGGCGGTGGGCGCGGCATGCGGCGGGTCGAGCGCGAGGCCGAGCTGCCCGCGGCGCTCGCGTCCGGCTCGGCGGAGGCGCGATCGGCATTCGGGGCCGGATCGGTGTACCTCGAGCGCGAGATCCTGCCGGCTCGTCACGTCGAGGTCCAGCTGCTCGGCGATTCCTCCGGTCGAGTGGTCGCGCTCGGGGCTCGCGACTGCACGCGGCAGCGTCTGCACCAGAAGCTCGTCGAGGAGGCGCCGGCCCCCGGTCTTTCAGAGGCGCAGCGCCGTCACCTGCACGACCTCGCGATCCGGCTCGGCGAAGCCGCCACGTTGCGCAACGCGGCGACCTGCGAATTCCTGCTCGACACCGATGGTCGCTTCTGGTTCCTCGAGGTCAACACGCGGCTCCAGGTCGAGCACGGAGTGACCGAGCTCGTCGCCGGCGTCGACATCGTGCGCGAGCAGCTGTGGCTCGCCGCGGGCGCGCCGCTGTCGGCGGCGGTCCTGGACGCGGCCGCGCGTGCGGCGACGCCGCGTGGTCACGCCATCGAGGTCCGGGTCGCGGCCGAGGACCCGGCGCGCGACTTCGCACCGACGCCCGGGCATGTCGGTCGATGGATGATGCCCTCGGGTCCCGGGATCCGTGTCGACACGCACGTCCGGCCCGGTGACCGCGTACCACCCGAGTACGACAACCTGATCGCCAAGGTGATGGCATTCGGAGCGGACCGCGACGCTGCGATCGATGCGCTGCGACGCGCGCTCGACGAGACGGAGGTCGGCGGCGTGCAGACAACGCTGCCGTTTCATCGGTTCGTCGCGCGGAGCGATTCATTCCGCGACGCGGACCTGTCGACGGGCTGGGTCGCGGCGCACTGGGACGGCGAGGCTGCGCGCGCCGTCGCGCTTCGCAAGGCGTTGGTCGCGGCCGGCATCGCCGGCGCGGCAGGCGAGGCAACCGGCGTGCGAGGCGACACGACGGCAGCGTCGCGCGGCGCGGCGGCGCCCGTCGGCGCCGGCCGGTGGCGCGACGTGGCACGCCGGCAGGGAGCGGACCGATGGCCGACGTGACCGCAGATCGCGACGACGACACCGCGCGCGACCCCGACAACCTGGACACCGCGGCCGTCGAGGCCGCGGCGACGGACGAGCAGGATCCGTCGGCGCTGCAGGCCGACCGCTCGCGAGCCGTCCGCGTCCGCCCGGCGGCCGCTTTCCGACGCGTCGACGATCCGACGCTCGTCGTGGCGCCCCTGACGACCGACCGAAACGGGGGCGATCCCGCTGTCCTTGCGCAAAGACACGGATTCGTCGACGGGGACGATGGCCCGGCGTTCATGATTCCCCTCGATGCCGAGCATGCCCGTCTGCACCACGACGACGCGACGACCGACGTGGTTCTCGAGCCGCCGGTGCCGGCGGCCCGCGGCGCCTCGGTCCGCGAGGTGCTCGTCGACGGGTTCCGCTTCGAGGTGGAGGTCGAGCCCGACCGGCTGGCAGCCCTCCGCGAGCGCGCGACCCGCGACCGCGGTGCCGCGGCCCACGCCGGGCCGCTCGAGATCCGCGCCGTGATCCCGGGTCGGATCGTGTCGCTCGCGGTTGCAGTCGGCGACCAGATCAGCGCGGGCGGCCGGCTGCTCGTCGTCGAGGCCATGAAGATGCAGAACGAGCTCGTCGCGCCGAGCGATGGCACCATCGGCCGTGTCGGGATCGGCGTCGGCGACACCGTGGAGATCGGCGACGTGCTGGTCGTGATCGAGTAGGAGGAGGCGGGCTTGGGCGACGATCGGGCAGGGGACGGCCGCGAAGCCGGCGCCGCCGAGGTGGAGCGCTGGCGCGCGACGACGCGAGCGAAGGCGCTGGGCGCCTCACCGGAGCGGCGCGAGGCGTTTGCGACGACCTCCGAGCTGCCGATCGCGGACGTCTACACGCCGGCGAGCCTCGAGGACTGGGACCCGGCGGCGCGACTCGGCCTGCCCGGTGAGTACCCGTTCACCCGCGGCGTCCAGCCCACGATGTACCGGTCGCGGTTCTGGACGATGCGCCAGTACGCCGGCTTCGCCACGGCCGCCGAGACCAACGAGCGGTTCCGGTACCTGCTCGAGCAGGGCCAGACCGGTCTCTCGGTCGCGTTCGACCTTCCCACGCAGATGGGCTTCGACTCGGACGCGCCCGAGGCCGAGGGCGAGGTCGGCCGCGTCGGCGTGCCCATCTCGTCGCTCGCCGACATGGAGACCCTGTTCGCCGGGATCCCGCTCGCCGACGTGAGCACCTCGATGACGATCAACGCCACGGCCCCGATCCTGCTCGCCCTCTACGTGGCGGCCGCCGAGAAGCAGGGCGTGGAACGATCGGAGGTGTCGGGGACCACCCAGAACGACATCCTCAAGGAGTACATCGCCCGGGGGACCTGGATCTACCCGCCCCGGTCGTCGATGCGCCTCGTGACCGACGTGTTCGAGTTCGCGAGCCGTGAGCTCCCGAAGTGGAACACGATCAGCATCTCCGGGTACCACATGCGGGAGGCCGGCGCGACGGCCGCCCAGGAGCTGGCGTTCACGCTCGCTGACGGGATCGCGTATGTCGAGGCCGCGGTCGGCCGGGGGCTGGCGGTCGACGACTTCGGCCCTCGGCTGTCGTTCTTCTTCGCGGCGTGGTCCGAGCTGTTCGAGGAGGTCGCCAAGTTCCGCGCGGCCCGACGCATGTGGGCGCGCATCATGCGGGATCGGTTCGGCGCGCGGAACCCTCGCTCGATGATGTGCCGCTTCCACACCCAGACGGCGGGCTCGTCGCTCACCGCGCAGTCGATCGACAACAACGTGGTCCGGACGACGGTCCAGGCCCTCGCGGCCGTGCTCGGCGGGACCCAGAGCCTCCACACGAACTCCCGGGACGAGGCCCTTGCGCTCCCGACGACGGAGGCCGCGCGCCTCGCCCTCCGGACCCAGCAGATCCTGGCCTATGAGTCGGGCGTGACGGAGACGCCCGATCCGCTCGCCGGCTCGTGGTTCGTCGAGCGCCTGACCGACGACCTCGAGGCCGCCGCGGACGCCTACCTGGCCGAGATCGAGGCCATGGGCGGTACGCTCGCGGCCATCGAGGCCGGGTTCCAGCAGCGCCAGATCCAGGAGGCCGCGTACCGCGTCCAGCGTGAGATCGAGCGCGAGGACCGGATCGTCGTCGGCGTGAACCGGTTCCGGGATGCCGGCGAGGCCGTGAGGCCGCCCGTGATGCGCATCGATCCCGAGGGCGAGCGGCGCCAGGTCGAGGGGCTCCGGCGGGTCCGGGCGGAGCGCGACGCGGCGACGTGGGGGGCGGCGTTGCGTCGCCTCGAGGACGAGGCACGCGGGGAGGGCAACCTGCTGCCGCCGATCGTCGAGGCGGTCGCGGCCTACGCCACGGTCGGCGAGATCTCGGACCGCCTGCGGGCCGCCTGGGGAGTCCACCGCGAGCTCATCACGATCTGACCAAGGGAGCGAAGCGATGCCTGATCGCGCGGCCGGGCAGGTGCCGGCGAAGATCCGGAGCCTGGGCAAGGTGCACCACGTCGCCCTGATCGTCCGCGATCTGGACGGTACGCTCCGGTTCTGGCGCGACACGCTCGGGCTGCCGGTGGACCTCGTGCTCCCGATCGAGACCGACCGGGTCACCATCGCGTTCCTGCCGGTCGGCGAGTCGAAGGTCGAGCTCGTGATGCCCACCGACGACACGACGGGCGTCGCGCGGTTCCTGGCCAGCAAGGGCGAGGGCTTCCACCACGTGTGCTTCGAGGTGGAGAACCTGGCCGAGACGCTGACCCGCCTGGAGCTCGACGGGCTGGAGCTGATCGACACGGCCCCGAGGCGCGGCGCGGAGGGACCCGTGGCGTTCATCCACCCGCGCTCGTGCCACGGGGTGCTCGTCGAGCTCATCGAGGCCCCGGGCGGTCCCGCGTGGGCCGCGCTGGGGTTCTGATCCGCAGCACGCGCTCGGCGCCCGCTCGCGCGACGCGCAGCCGTCAGTCGGAGGCGGCGTCCCGCCGGAAGCGCCCGATCCCTTCGAGCACCGGCTCACAGGTCCGCGCGGTCGCGGGCCACGCCCCGAGCTGAACGTGGGCGACGCCCTCGGCCGCCCACGCTCCGAGCGCGTCGGCCACGGCCGCGGCATCGGACGCGACCTGCGGATCATCGGGGTCACCGCCGACGTTGACCCCGACATGGACCTGGGGCGGATGCGATCTGCCCTCCAGGCCGCAGGCATCGTCCAGCCGGCTCCGCTGCTCGCGGAACGAGGCGTCCGGGACACCGAACCACGCCGCCTGCCACGCGTCCCCGTAGCGGGCGAGCTCGTGGTCGGGCGCCCGGTGGAAGAAGTGATCGGCGACCCACACGCTGTCGGCGCCGCCGGCCGCGGCGAGCTGCGCGAGGTCGCGGATGTCCGGCCAGCCCGCGGCGCCATCGCCCGGGTTCTGCGG
>JAICUI010000102.1 GCA_025935925.1 Chloroflexota bacterium | reverse complement strand
GACGTCTACAACCTGGTCACCAAGCGGGCCCACGCCCACGCCCACTCCACCGTCGAGTGGGTCGACGCGAACACGGGCTCGCGGCTGACGATGAAGTACCCGGCGATCTACCTCCGGGGCGAGGGCGCCACGGCCGAGGTCATCTCGGTCGCCGTGGCCGGCAAGGGCCAGCACCAGGACACCGGGGCGAAGGCGATCCACCTGGCGCCCAACACCACCTCGCGGATCGTGTCCAAGTCGGTGTCCAAGGACGGCGGCCGGGCGACGTACCGGGGCCAGCTGCGCGTCGCGCCCGGTGCGACCGGCGTGACGGCGTCGGTCCGCTGTGACGCCCTGATGCTCGACGACGAGAGCCGCAGCGACACGTACCCGTACATCGACATCCAGGAGGACGACACGACGATGACCCACGAGGCCACCGTCGGGAAGATCTCCGCGGACCAGATCTTCTACCTCATGAGCCGCGGCCTGACCGAGAACGAGGCGCAGAACCTCGTGATCCAGGGCTTCCTCGAGGTGTTCACGAAAGAGCTCCCGATGGAGTACGCCATCGAGTTCAACCGGCTGGTCAAGCTCGAGATGGAAGGGTCGCTCGGGTGACGGAGGTCGTCGAGGCGTCGTCGCCCGCGGCTGCCCGGCCGCGCCCGGCGCGGCGCGGGGTGGGGGAGCTCACCTACCGCGTCGATACCGAGGCCGTCGAGCGGCTCGCGGCGCGGGAGCCGGGCTGGCTCGCCGCCGACCGGCGCGCGGCCCTCGAGGCGTACGGCCGGCTGCCGATCGAGCCGAACCAGCTGTACACGACCTACGTCGACCTCCGCGCGGCAGACCTCGCCGGCGTGGTCGCGTATCCCGCCGCGCCGCCTTCGACCTCGTCGGCCGCGACGCCGGACGGCCTCGCGGCCCTCGCCTGGTTCGACGAGGACCGGGTGGCGTCCCTCGCGGTGGACGAGGCGGCGGCCCGGGCCGGCGTCACGGTCCGGTCGCTCGACGGCGCGGTCCGCGAGGACCCCGACGCGCTGCGGGAGCTCGTCCTCGACGTGCTGCCCGCCGAGGACCGGCTCGCCCAGCTCAGCCGCGCAGCCTGGAACCGTGGCGTCGTCGTCGACGTGCCGGACGGCGTCCGGCTCACCGAGCCGATCGTCGTCCGGTGGTCAGTCGGCGCGCCCGGCCGAGCGGTCCATGCGCGGACCATCGTCCGCCTCGGGGAGGGCGCCGAGGCGTCGCTGGTCGAGGAGATCGTCGCGTCGCCCGCGACGGTGGCGGGCGGCCAGGCGCTCTTCACGTCGACGACCGAGGTCCACCTGGGCGCCCACGCGCGGCTCGCGATGGCCAGCCTCCAGGAGAGCGGCCCCGACGAGGTCGTGTTCCAGCAGCGCGTCGCGCGGATCGGCGAAGGCGCGGACCTGCGCTGGGCGCTCGCCCAGCTGGGCGGCCGGCTCGTCCGGTCGCGCGTGGACAACGTCCTGGCCGGCGACCGCAGCCAGGTCGAGCAGGTCGAGATCGTGTTCGGCGCCGGGGAGCAGCTGCACGACCTCACCTCGTACACGCGCCACCGCGGCCGCGACACGTCCGGGCAGATCCTGTCCAAGGGCGTGCTCATGGACAAGGCGCGCAGCTACATGAAGGGCCTGATCTCGATCGAGAAGACGGCCGTCGGCACCGACAGCTACCTCGGAGAGTTCGGGATGAACCTCTCGAGGACGGCGCGCGCCGTCGCGATCCCGTCGCTGGAGATCGACCAGCCGGACTGCCGGCGCGCCGCGCACTCGAGCTCGGTCGGCCCGATCGACGAGGGCCAGCTGTTCTACCTCGAGACGCGCGGCATCGAGCCCCTCGAGGCCCGCAAGTTCATCGTCCTCGGCTTTCTCGAGCCGGTGGTGGCGCGGGTTCCGCTGGAGGAGGCGCAGGATCGCCTGCGCGACGCCCTGGAGGCCAAGTGGGCCGCCGGGGTGGCGCCGGACGCCGCGACCGCGGCCTGAGCCGCCGGATCGATCTCCTCGGCGAGGACGAGCTCGCCGAGGGCGAGATGCGCATGGTCTGGGTCGACGGCGACCCGGTCCTCGTCGTCCACGTCAACGGCTCGTTCCACGCGATGCAGGGCACGTGCTCGCACGAGTACTTCGAGCTGGACCGCGGGTTCCTGACGGCGGGGACGCTCACGTGCGCGCTGCACCTGTCGCGGTTCGATCTCGAGGACGGCGAGGCGCTCGACCCGCCGGCCGAGCTGCCGCTCGCGGTGTACGACGTCGCGGTGGTCGACGGCCGGGTGACGATCGACGTACCGGACGGCCCGCTCGAGGTCAACGAGGACGCCTGACCGCAGGCCCGGCGCGCGCTAGACGACCGGGCCGGCCCCGGGTTCCGTGATCGGCGACAGGTCCGGCTCGGCGCGAAGCTGGAGCACCAGCGCCCCGGCGAGGACGAGCGCGCCGCCGACGAGCTGCACGGGGCCGAGCGGCTCGCCGAGGAGCAGCGCCGCGAGCACCGTGCCCACGACCGGCTCGAACAGCATGAGGATCCCGGTCCGCGTCCCGCCGATCGTCCGGATCGCGGTCAGGAACAGCATCGACGAGATCCCCGCCGCCGCGACGCCGGCGAGCACGAGATACGGCCAGGGATCGAGCGACTGGAGCGGCGCCACGAGCGCCGACCCCTGGCCCACGACCAGGGCGATCGCCGAGGCGCCCACGATCGAGGCCGCCATCGCGACGAGCGTCGCCGCATCGGCCGGGACGGTGTCGTACCCGTGGCGGCTGACCGTGACGAACACGACCTGGCTGGCGGCCGCCGCCAGGCCGAGGAGGACCCCGAGCACGCTGATCGGCGCACCCGTCACGGTATCGGCGCCGCCCAGCAGCACGAGCACGACGCCCGTGAACGACAGGCCGAGCGCCGCCAGGCGCGGCGCCGTCAGCCGCTCCCGGCCGAGCGCGACGTCCACGACGGCGACGCCGGCCGGGTACGTGTAGAACAGCATCAGGGCGAGCGCGATCGGCACGAGCCCGAACGCCGTGAAGATCGAGACGTTGAGGCAGATGCCCATCACGGCGGCGGTCCCGAGCGCCAGGCGACCCCGCGGCGGCAGCGCCCGCAGGGCGTCCACCGACGAGCGCGCACGCCCGCGGACGAGGATGAGCCCGGCCACGAACGCGACCCCGAGGATCGCCCGCCACGCCGTGAAGGCCGCGCCGCCGACGCCCGCGTCCGCCGCGAACCGCGTGAGCGGTCCGAGCATGCCGAACAGCGACGCCCCGGCGAGCGCGGCGGCGCTGCCGACGAGGAGGTCGCGGTCGCGGGCCATGGCGCCTCATCCTACCGGCGGTTCAGGACCGCGGACGGAGCCTGTCGACGACCGCGCGCGCGAGCCACGCACCGCCGTACGCGCCGGCCAGGCCGCCGAACACGGCGCCGAGCGCGATCGTGCCGATCAGCGTCGGGCCGGTGAGGGCGATCCCGACCGCGATCCCGAGCGCCGCGCCGACGAGGACGCCGATGCCGCCGCCGCCGATCTCCGCGAGCTCGCGCAGCCCCGGGCGCCCGAGGTCGACCGGGTCGTCGGCGCGCCGCCGCCAGCGGATGACCTCGGGCATCAGGGCCGCGGTGCCCGCGGCCATGAGCAGGATCCCGATCCCGGCGATCCACAGGCCGGGCGCGATCCCGCCCGTGCCGCCCCGCCGGCTCCACGCCGCGATCTCGAGCAGCGACCCGCGGAGTCCGTTGAGCCAGGTCAGGCCCGCGAGCAGCACGAGGAGGGCCGGCAGCAGCCGGACGGACCGGACGCGGGACGTCGCCGGCGTCCGGTGGACGGTCAGCATGCCGGCGCCCATCGAGACGAGGATCAGCACGACGCCGTCTCCCTGGCCGGCGAGCCCGCTGAAGAACACGTACTCGAAGCTCGTGTGACCCGGCGCGTGCCCCTCCGCCCACGGCATGAACCCGGCGATCACCGCCAGCACCGATCCGATGCCGACCGTCACCCGCGCCGGCGTCAGCAGGAGCGAGGCGAACCGGCTCCCGGGCGACCCCTTCCAGCGCATCCACTCGTCGAGGTGCTCGCGGTCGAGCCGGTCCGCGTCGCGTCGGTCGTCCATCGCCGTCGAGTATCGCCCCGACATGCACGGGGTTCGCGGCGTCGACCCGCCGTGATGCTCCCATTCGCTAGGCTGACGCCGATGGACATCGCCCAGAGCCTCGAGAACCTGCGGCTCGAGCAGGACGCGGTCGCGCTGTACGACGCCCTGGCCTCGATCGACAAGGACCCGCGGCGCGCCGCCGCGTTCCGGCACATCGCGGCGAACGAGCGCCGCCACGCCGACATCTGGGCGACGCGGCTGCGGGAGCTCGGCGCGACCGTCCCGCCGGCGGCGAAGCCGCGCGCGCGCGTCCGGTTCATCATCCTCGCGGCTCGCGTCCTGGGCACGAAGGCGGTGGCCGAGCTCGTCAAGTCGCTCGAGGGCGACGAGGTCGACATCTACGACGCCCAGGGCGCCAACCCGGAGATCGAGTCGATCGCCGCCGACGAGCGGGAGCATGCCGAGATCTGGAAGCGCCTCGACGCGGGGCAGGGCCACGAGCCACGCGCGCGCGGCGCAGCGGCCGGTGCCGGCAGCGCGGGCAACGGAACCGGCGCGGCCGCCGCGCGCGCCGGCCGGGCGGCCGCGGCGAGCACGATCGTCACGGCGTCCGCCCATCCCGCCATCCCGGAGCCGACGCGTCGCGCGCCCGAGCAGATCACTCGCGACGAGGGCTGGCACCGGAGCGCCCGATCCGGGACCCTGCGCGCGATCATCTTCGGCGTCTCCGACGGCCTGGTGTCCAACCTCTCGCTGGTGATGGGCGTCGCCGGCGCGTCGACCCAGGACCGGTTCATCCTGATGGCCGGCATCGCGGGGCTCATGGCGGGCGCGTTCTCGATGGCCGCCGGCGAGTACATCTCGATGCAGAGCCAGCGCGAGCTCTTCGAGCGCCAGATCGCCCTCGAACGCGCCGAGCTGGAGGCGATGCCCGAGGACGAACAGCGGGAGCTCGCGGCGATCTACGCCGGCAAGGGCGTGCCGCGCGAGGAGGCCGAGAAGCTCGCCGCGCACCTGTTCGAGGACCCGGAGGTCGCGCTCGACACGCTCGTCCG
>JAICUI010000071.1 GCA_025935925.1 Chloroflexota bacterium | reverse complement strand
GCGAAGTCCTCCCGCTGGCCGAACTGCTTGGGGTTGACGAAGATCGACACGACGACCGTCGCCGAGTCGGCCCGGGCGCGCTCGACGAGCGAGACATGGCCCGGGTGCAGCCAGCCCATCGTCGGCACGAGGCCGATCGGCCGTGGCGCCGAGGCGAGCGCCGCGCGCAGCCCGGCCCGCGTTCGAACGACGAGCAACGGACCGCTAGAGGTCGCGGTCGAGCGGGATGCCGGCGATCGGCTCGCGCGACGGGGAGTCGTCGGCGGACCGTCCGAGCACCTCGTCGAGCACCTCGGGATCCATCAGGACGGTCTCGGCGTCGCCGGGGAAGGAGCCGTTCTCGACGTCGGCGCGGTACGACTGGATCGCGGCGAGGATCGTCCCGTGGAGGTCCGCGTACTTGCGCGCGTGCTTCGGCGTCCAGTCGCCCCAGCCCAGCGTGTCGGTGATGACCTGGATCTGCCCCGAACAGCCGGCGCCGGCGCCGATGCCGATCGTCGGGATCCTGAGCCGCTTCGTGATCGCCTCGGCGAGCTGCCCCGGGACGAGCTCGAGGACGATCGCGAACGCCCCGGCCTCCTGGACCGCCAGCGCGTCGGCGAGCAGCGAGCGCGCCTGGTCCTTGCTCTTGCCCTGCACGCGCACCTTGCCGATGGTGTTGATCGCCTGCGGCGTCAGCCCGATGTGACCCATGACGGGGATCCCGGCCTTGACGAGCGCCTCGATCACCCGGGCGCTGCGGACGCCGCCCTCGACCTTGACGGCCTGGGCGCCGCCCTCGCGCAGGAACCGGCCGCCGTTGTGGACCGCCTCGTCGGGCGTGTTGTAGCTGAGGAACGGCATGTCGCCGACGATCAGCGCCCGCTTCGTGCCGCGGACCACCGCCTTCGTGTGGTGGAGCATCTCCTCCATCGTCACGCGGACGGTCGTGTCGTAGCCGAGCAGCACCTGCGCCAGCGAGTCGCCGACGAGGATCAGCGGGATCCCGGCCTCGTCGACGAGCGATGCGGTGGGGAAGTCGTAGGCGGTGATCGTCGCGATCCGCTGGCCGTCCGCGTACAGCTTCGCGATGTCGACGACGGACAGGCGGCGGACGTTCTCGGTGCTCGCGCTCATCGGCAGGCCTCCAGTGCGCTACCCAGTGTGCTCGCGGGCTTCGCGCCGGTCCAGCAGCGCCGCGACGCGGTCGAGCAGGCGGTCCGCGACCTCGCGCTTGGCCAGCAGCGGAAGGTCGTCGCGCGAGCCGTCGGCACCCAGGATGACGACGCGGTTCGTGTCCGTCCCGAACCCGGATCCCTCCTCGCCCACGTCGTTCGCGACGAGCAGGTCGGCGCCCTTCCGGCGGAGCTTGTCCGGCGCCCGGTCGAGCGACCCCGTCTCGGCCGCGAAGCCGACGATCACCGGCCGCGGGTCGAGGTCGCGGGCGCGGGCACCGACCTCGGCCAGGATGTCCTCCGTCGGCTCGAGCTCGAGGCGCAGGCCCTCGCCACGCGTGAGCTTCGTGGCGGCGGCGGTGGCCGGACGGAAGTCGGCAACGGCGGCCGCCATCACCAGCGCGTCGGCGTGCTGGCCGATCACGGCGTCCTCGATGGCGTCGCGCATCTGCGCCGTCGACTCCGCGTGGACCACGGCGGCCGCGCCCGGCAGCGGCACCTCGACGCGACCCACGACAAGCGTCACGCGCGCGCCGCGCGCGAGGGCCGCCTCGGCGATCGCGACCCCCATCTTCCCCGTGCTCCGGTTGCCGATGAACCGGACGGGGTCGATCGCCTCCGCCGTCCCGCCGGCGCTCACGACCACGTGACGGCGCTCGAGGTCCGGGCCCCGCGGTGCCGCCACGACCGGGGGCCGTGCGGCGGGATCCGGCGCCCTGACCGGCCGGTCGCCGATCGCGGCGACGACGGCGTCGACGATCTCCGGCAGCTCCGCGAGCCGCCCGACGCCCGACTGGCCGGAGGCGAGCTCGCCGCTCGCCGGCTCGACGATCGCGTACCCGAAGTCGTCGCGGAGGCGCCCGACGTTGTCGCGCGTCGCCGGGTGCGTCCACATGTCGCCGTCCATCGCGGGCGCGACCACGACCGGCGCGGAGGTCGCGAGGCACGCCGCGGTCACGGCGTCGGACGAGATCCCGTTCGCCATCGCGCCGAGCCAGCGGGCCGTCGCCGGCGCGACCACGATGGCATCCGCCGTGTCCGCGACGACGATGTGCCCGATCCGCTCGTCGGGCAGCAGCCCCAGCACGTCCGTCTCGACCGGGTGCCGCGACAGCGCGGCGAACGTGAGCGGGCCGACGAACGTTGCGGCCGACGGCGTGAGCATCACGACCACGTCGGCGCCCTCGGCGCGCAGGAGCCGCAGCAGCTCGACGGCCTTGTACGCAGCGATCGAGCCGCAGACGCCGAGGCCGATCAGCCGGCCGTCCAGACGCCCGCTCACCGACCCCTCCCGCTCATCGCGCCGCGGCCAGCGGCTCGCCGCCGGCAACCTCGCTGTACAGGATCGCGAGGCCTTCGAGCGTGAGGTCCGGGTCGACGACGTCGACGCCCTCGATCCCGCGCGCCCACGGCGCCGCGGACAGGCCGCCGGTCAGGATCGCGCGGACATCGGCCGGGTCCGAGCCCGAGAGCTCCGCGACCTCTCGCCGGATCCGTGCCAGCAGCCCCGAGGCCATCGCCTGGTGGCCGAGCACGGCGCCCGACTGGATCGCGGCGACGGTGTCGCGGCCGATGGCGCCGGCCGGTGCCGCGAGCTCGACCCGCGGCAGCTTCGCCGTCTTCGTCGCGAGCGCGTCGATGCCGAGGTTCAGGCCCGGCGCGATCGCCCCGCCCAGATACGCCCCGTCCGCGCCGATCGCGTCGAACGTCGTCGCCGTGCCGAGGTCCACGACCACCGCCGGCGTGCCGTACAGCCGCTGCGCGGCCAGCGCGTTGACCAGGCGGTCGGCGCCGACCTCGCCCGGCCGGTCGATCCGGATCGCGACGGGGACGGTGCCCGGTCCCGCGACGAGGAGCCTGACGTCGCGCCTGCGGGCGACCGCCTCGACGAGCGCCGATTGCGCCGGGACGACCGAGCCGAGCACGATGCCGTCCAGGCTCGCCAGCGAGGCTCCGTCGAGCCCGAGCAGCCCGTCGAGCAGCAGCTCCAGCTCGTCGGCCGTGGTCGCCCGGCCCGTCGCCGCGCGCCGGACCGACCGGATCTCGCCCCCGTCGACGAGCCCGAGCGTCAGGTTCGTGTTGCCGATGTCGAGCGCGAGCAGCATGGGCGGATCATACGGTCGGGCGGTGCGGCATCGAACGGCTCGCCCCGTCCCGGTAGGCTGCGGCGGATGAGCAGGCAGGCGACCGTGGTGATCGTCGGCGGCGGACCGTCCGGGACCCTCGCCGCCATCCGGCTGCTGCGCCTCGGATGGCGCGGGCTCGAGATCGTGGTGGTCGAGCCGCGCGACACGCTCGGCGTCGGGGTCGCGTTCTCGACGACCGAGCCGTGGCACCGGCTGAACGTCGCGGCGGCGACGATGACGGCGCTGCCGGACGACCCCGACCACTTCCGCGCCTGGGCCGGCGTGGCGATCGACGCCTATCCGAACCGGGCCGTCTGGGGCCGCTACCTCGGCGCGGTGCTCGCGGAGGCGGCCGCCGGGTCACCGGCGCGGCTGCGACACGCGCGCGGACGCGCGACGGGGCTTGCTGTCGTCGACGGCCGACTCGAGGTCGGCACGGACGCGGCCGGCGTGCTCGAGCCGGACGCCGTCGTGATCGCGACCGGCAACGAGCGGCCCGCGATCCCGGCGTTCGCCGCGGCTGTGGCCGGCGACCCGCGGTTCGTCGCCGATCCATGGGGCACGCGGTGGCTCGACGACGTCCCGCACCGGGCCGTCGTCGGCGTCCTCGGGACGGGGCACACGGCGATGGACGTCGCGTCCTCGGTGCTCCACGCGCGGCCGGCGGCCCGGGTCGTGGCGATCTCGCGCCATGGCGAGGTGCCGCGCCCGCACGAGGACCCGTGGCGGCCCCGCCCGCCGCAACCCGTCTTCTCGGTCGAGGAATTCCAGGCCTTCGACGACGCCTTCGCGGAGGCACGGGCCCGCGTCGCGGCGCACCCCAACGGCTGGGTCCAGGGCCTCGACTCGGTCCGGCCGATCACCCAGGCGCTGTGGCGCTCGCTCGACGACGGCCGCCGGCTGCGCTTCCTGACCGAGCTCCGGCGCGAGTGGGAGGTCCATCGCTCGCGGTTCGGCCCGCAGACGGCGGCGGAGGTCCGCGGGTTCGTCGCGGCCGGCCGGCTCGAGGTCCACGCGGCGGCGATCCGGGCCATCGACGCGGACGGCGGCGCGCTTCGGCTCCGGGCGGACAGCGGCGCCTCGTGGCTGGTGGACCGCGTGATCCTCGCCACGGGTCCCGTCGAGGACGCGGCGGCCAACCCGTTCCTCGCCCTCAGCATGGCGCTCGGGACGGCGCGGCCGGGCCCGCTCGGGCTGGGGATCGACGCCGACCCGGCGACGCTCCGGGTCGTCGACGCGGAGGGATCGACCGACCGCCCCGTCTGGGCCCTCGGCCCGATCCTGCGAGGCGTCCTGTGGGAGACGATCGCGATCCCCGAGATCCGCGTCGAGGCGGCCACGATCGCGGAGGGCATCCTCGCGGAGCTCGCGTGACCGTGCGCTCGCGACCATCCCGCAACCCTCGCCGTCCGCTACGATCCGCGCATTGTCGTGACGCCCCGGGAGGCGACGCGGCGACCCGCTCCACCAGCCCTCGAGCCCAGTGCTTTGGAGCCGCACGTGGCCAGCGATCCGCCCGCGAAGTTCTTCGTCAATCACGGCCTCGTCACGAGCCGGACCGACATCCAGCACCTGCTCCGGCCGATCCTCAAGCAGACCGTCTCGTACCGGTATCTCCGGGGCCGCGAGCTGGTGGCGCACGGGACCGGCTGGGTGGAGCGGATCGTCTCCGACGAGCCCGACATGTCGACGTACTTCACGCCGATCTCGATCGCCGTCAACGTCGACTCCTTCGAGCACCTCGAGTTCGAGACGCGGCCCGACCAGCTCCTCGTCTACACCCTGGTCCAGGGCGACGAGCGCGTGGTCATCGAGTTCGTCCCCGGGCCCACGGGCGACGAGGAGGGACCGGCTGCGCCGAGGCAGCTGGAGCTCGAGATGGGCGGCTTCGTGCAGATGGAGCTCCTGGGGCTCGAGGGACCGCAGGAGTAGCCGGCGTCACCCGGGTCGGATCGATGCCCGTGGAGCGGCGGGCGGCCGACAGTCGCGCGCAACCAAGAGGGAGGAGCTCACACGCGATGGCTGCTGCAACCGAGGCGGAAGCCCCGCCGCCCGCGAACGGGCTGGACGCGTTCTTCAAGTTCACGGAACGCGGCACCAACATCGGGACCGAGGCGAGGGCCGGCCTGACCACCTTCATGGTCATGGCCTACATCCTGTTCGTGAACGGGAACATCATCGCGAAGCCGCTCGGGCTGGACGCCGCCGCGGTCGCCGCCGGCACCGCGCTGATCGCGGGGATCATGACGCTCGCGATGGGCGTGTTCGGGAACTACCCGTTCGCGCTCGCGGCGGGCCTCGGGATCAACGCGATCGTCGCCTTCTCGCTGACCGCGAAGGGCCTCGACGCGAAGGGCGCGATGGGCGTCATCGTCCTCGAGGGGCTCGCGATCACCGTGCTCGTCCTCGTGGGCGCCCGCGAAGCCATCATGAACGCGGTGCCACTCGCCCTGAAGCGTTCGATCGGCGTCGGCATCGGCCTGTTCATCCTGTTCATCGGCTTCGCCAACGGCGGGATCATCGCGGGCCAGGAGAGCTCCTACGGCAGCATCCCTGCGGTGACGCTGCGGCCGATCACCGAGACCGCGCAGTGGGTGTTCCTGTTCGGGCTGCTGCTGACCTTCGTGCTGTACGCGCTGAAGATCCGCGCGGCGCTGATCATCAGCATCCTCGTCACGACCGTCGTCGCGGTCGTGACCGGCGTGGCAAGCGTCCCACCCGCCGACCAGCTGGTGGTGGGGCCCAACTTCTCGACGCTCGGGCTCGGCCTGCAGGACCCGTTCCAGGTCTTCACGAAGCTCGGCGTCATCACCGCCCTGCTGACGATCTTCGCCATCATGCTGAGCGACTTCTTCGACACGATGGGCACGGTCACGGGTGTCGCGGCCGAGGCCGGCCTCGCCGAGGAGGATGGCTCGGTGCCGGGCGTCGGGCGCGTCCTGCTGATCGACAGCCTCGCGGCGGTCGCGGGCGGTGCGGGCGGCGTCTCGTCGAACACGACCTACATCGAGAGCGCGGCGGGTGTCGCCGAGGGCGGCCGGACGGGCTTCGCCTCGGTCGTCACCGGCGTCCTGTTCCTGCTCGCCATCTTCCTGTCGCCGATTGCGCTGATCGTGCCGGGCGTCGCCACGGCGCCGGCGCTGGTCCTCGTCGGCTACCTGATGTTCACGCTGGTCCGCGACATCCCCGTCGACAACCTCGAGGACGGGCTCCCCGCGCTGCTGACGATGATCCTCATGCCGCTGACCTACGACATCACCGTCGGGATCGGCGCCGGGTTCATCACCTGGACCGTGCTCAAGGTCGTCCGCGGCAAGGCGGCGGAGGTGCACCCGCTGATGTACGTCGTCAGCGCGCTGTTCGTCATCTACTTCGCGAAGGACTGGATCGAGGCGGTCATCAAGTAGCGCCCACGCCGCGAGCGGTCCGGGCCGGCGGTTCCCGACGGGGCCGCCGGCCGCCGATTCAGCGCCGCGCGAAGGATCGTCGCCGCGAACGACCGTCGCCGCGAACGACCGTCGCGGCCCCGGGTACGCGCCCGGCGCGTGCTATCGGCCGGCGCGCGAGCGTCGTCCACGCATCCCCGTCGGCCACCCGTCGCGTGCTGCACGCTCATCGCCATCCGCTCCCCCACGCACGCGCCAGGCTCGTGTTCGGCGCGGATGTCCGCCCCCATTCGCACCGACGACGCGCCAAACGCGTACCCCGAGTCGCGCCCGAGGGGGTGAACGGCCCCATCCGCTACCATCCCGGCGTGTTCTCCCGGACCGAGCTGCCCGACGGGCCGCGCGTCATCTCCGCCCGCCTGCCGGGCGCCCGATCGGTCTCGGTGGCGGCGTACGTCCTCGCCGGGTCTCGCCTCGAGGCGCCGCACGAGGCGGGCGTCGCGCATTTCATGGAGCACCTCACCTTCAAGGGCACGACGCGTTACCCGACCAGTCGCGCCATCAGCGAGGCGGTCGAGGGCGTCGGCGGCTCGGCGAACGCTGCGACGGACCGCGAGTCGACGGTCTACTGGGCCCGCGTCCCGCTGCGCGAGGCGGCGCGCGCGATGGACGTGCTGGGCGAGCTCGTCGTCCGCCCGAAGCTCGACGATGCCGACATCGACCAGGAGCGGACGGTCATCGTGGAGGAGATCCGCTCCTACCTCGACGACCCGGCCGAGTACTGCCAGATGCTGATCCAGACCGCGCTGTTCGGCGAGGGCCCGCTGGGACGCGAGATCTGCGGCGACGAGGCCGGCATCCGGTCCCTTCCGGCGTCCGCGATCCGCGAGTTCTGGAGCACGACCTACCGGCCGTCGAACACGGTCGTCGCCATCGCGGGCGACCTCTCGCACGACGATGCCGTCGGCCTCGCGACGGCGGCGTTCGGCAGCGGGAACGGCTCGATCCCCGACGCGGCGCCGGCGCCGGCGCTCCCCGCGGGCCCGCGCGTGCTCGTCGGACGCCGCGACACGGCGCAGGCACAGCTGGCCGTCGCCCTCCCCGGGCTCCGCCGCGACGATCCCGATGCGTGGATCCTCGCCGTCCTGAACGCCGTCCTGGGCGACGGGATGTCGAGCCGGCTGTTCCTCGGTGTGCGCGAGGAGAAGGGCCTCGCGTACGACGTGAGCTCCGGGGTCGTGGAGTACGCGGACGCGGGCGCGCTGGAGATCTCCGCCGGCGTCGATCCCGCCCAGCTGCCCGAGGCGATCGAGGCGATCCTCGCGGAGCTCGTCCGGCTCGTCCACGACGAGGTCCCGGCCGACGAGCTGGCGAAGGCGAAGGCCTATCTCTCCGGCGGGATGGAGCTGCGGATGGACGATACGCGCCACCTCGCCTCGTGGCTCGGCGGCCAGGAGGCGCTCCACGACCGGGTGTACACGCTCGACGAGGCGCTCGCTGCGGTTGCCGAGGTGTCGTCCGCGGACGTGCGGGAGCTCGCCGCGCGCTTGATCCATGACGACGGGCTGCGGATGGCGGTCGTCGCGCCCGGCCGTCACCTCCGCGGGCTCGAGCGCCACCTCCGGCTCCCGGCATGATGGAGCCGCAGGCGCCGCCGCCGCCGCCCGACATCTCGGGTCCGCCGGGATCGCTGGCGCCGGCGGCGCGGCTGCCGAACCTGCGCCTCGCGACGCTGCACCTGCGGATGGGCATGCTGCCGCTCGCCAGGGCCGAGCTCGAGGCTGCCGCGGGCCGCGGAAAGCTCGACGAGCCGGCGCTGCTGGACCTCGCCGAGGCCCGCTGGCGGACCGGCGACCTCGCGGGCGCCGGCGAGGCGGCGCACGCGGCGCTCGAGCGGGGGATCGAGGCGCCACTGGCGTACCTCATCACGGCGGAGTCCATCGCCGCGCTCGGGCGGCCCTCGGAAGCCCGGCGGCTCGCGGGCCGGGCGCTGGAGCGCGCCGGCGGCTCCCTCGACGCGCTGTTCGCCGGCATGCCGCGCGCGTCGATCTGGCCGGCAGACGCGGTGCCCGAGGGCGCGGCGGTTGCGCGGGCGCGGCAGACCGACGCGGGACCGGCGTCGGCGGCCGCGGCCGAGTCGTTCGCGGGCGGCCGGGCGGCACTCGCGGCCGGTGACGTTCCGACGGCGTCGTTGCGTCTTGGCGTGGCGATCCGCCTGGAGCCCGGCTTCGCGCAGGGCGTGCTCGACGCGCTGGGCGACCGGACGGACGAGCCGGCACTCGCACTCGTCGCCGGGGACGCGCTCCGGCTCCTCGGCCGCGAAGCGGAGGCGCTGGAGGCCTTCGACCGCGCACGGGGCCGGCCCGCGCCGCCGCCCCGTCCGCCCGCACCGCCGTCGCGGGACGAGGAGGCATGACGTCCGCGTCCACCGCGTCGGGCCCACCGCCGCCGCGCCGCGTCGGCGCCTCCGCTACCCTGTGCAGCCCAATCCCGACACCGAGCGATCCCGGCACGCGCCGCCGTCGATCGCCGCAGCCCGAGGCCCCCACCGATGACCGACGTCCAGCGGACCCTGCTCCTCGTCAAGCCCGACGGCGTCCAGCGCCTGCTCGTCGGGCGCGTCCTCCAGCGCTTCGAGGATCGCGGGCTCAAGCTCGTCGGGCTGAAGCTCGTGCAGGTCGACCGCGCGCTCGCGGAGCAGCACTACGCGGTCCATCGCGAGAAGCCGTTCTTCAACGGCCTCGTCGACTTCATCACGTCGGGCCCGCTCGTGGCGGCGGCGCTCGAGGGCCCGAACGCGATCGCCGTCGTCCGCGCGATGAACGGCGCGACCCGGCCGCACGAGGCCGAGCCGGGCTCGATCCGCGGCGACTTCGCCGTCGAGACCGCGCAGAACCTGGTGCACGCCTCGGACTCGGCGGAGACGGCGGAGGCGGAGCTCGCCCTGTGGTTCAAGCCCGGGGAGCTCCTCGAGTACCAGCGCGAGATCGATCGCTGGGTGCTGGCGCCGGCGGAGTAGCGTCCGCCGTTCCGCAATCCGCGGCCCGCGACGCCGGTGATCACCGCGCGCGGCGCTTCGGTGCCCGCCGTCCCGCTCGAGGTCAGTCCGTCCCGGCGCCGTTGAGGATCGGCGCGGGCTCCGCAGCGGCGCTGCCGAGGTTCAGCGCCCCCCAGCTCGTGAGGACGGCGAGGATCGCGAGCGTCAGCACCGCGGCCGAGAGCAGCGGCGCCCGGTCCCTGCGCGCCGCGGTGGCGACCCGCTGGCCCGCGACCTCCACGCGCGTCGCGAGGGTGGGTGACGAGCCCGGCCGGATCCGACGGGGCCCGCGGCGCGGCAACGGCTCCTCCTGCCCTTCGAGGAGCACGGGCGCGGCGTCGACGGTCGCGGTTCGCGCGGCCGGAGCGACCGGCCGGCGGAGTGCCCACGTCCGTCCGACGGGTGCGACCCATTCGGGCGCTGCCCGGTCGACGCGGCTCGTCGGCTGCCCGGTTCCGACGATGAGCAGCCGCGCGTACACCGCGAGCGTGAGCACCGAGGCGATGACGAGCACGAGGTCCCACGGCGGCCCCGCACCGAGCGCCGCAAGGGCCGTGCGAGCGTCGTAGGCGATCCAGCCCGGGATCCCGAGCGTCGCGAGCGCCGTCAGCACGAGCGCCACGGCGAGGAACGGCGATCGGCGGATCCAGCCGCGCAGGTCCGGCACGGACCGCGTCCCGAACCGGTCCTCGATCACCGCCGACCAGACGAGGAGCGCCGTCTTGGATGCCGCGAGGACCACGATCCACGACCGCCCGGCCCCCCACGCGGCCGGGTCGAAGGCGGCGATCGCCAGAACCAGCAAGCCGGCCTCCCCCACGACGACGTACGCCACGGCATGCCGCAGGTCGTCGTGCACCATCGCGGCGAGCGCGCCGAGCACCATCGACGCGAGCGCGATGACGACGAGCAGCGCCCGCTCGCCGTCGAGCGGCAGCGCGAGCGGCGTCACGAGCCGGTCGACCATGGCGATCGCCACGACGGTGACCGGCACGGCGATCCACGCCAGGAGCAGCGGCAGGGTCTCGGGCGGCACGAGATCGGCGAGCCGCGACACGCGCACGTGGAACGGCAGGATGCCCCAGCGCGCCGCGACCACGAGCGTCGTCACGACCGCGACCAGCCCGATTGCCGGGACGCCGGTGAACGCAGGGCTTCCAGCCGCAGCCCCAGGATCGCCACCTGCGAGCGCGAGCCGCCCGGCGATCGGCACGACGGCGAGGCAGCCCAGCAGCACGGCGCCGCCGACGACGTTCACCCGCAGGTCGCGCGCGGCTGCCGCCACGGCCGCGGGCCCGTCGCCGTGAAGGCTGATCACGAGCGCGCCGAGCCCGGTCGCCGCGCCGGCCGCAAACCCGACGGCGAGGTCCGCGGACGCGAGCGCCACGGTCCCGCCCGTCATGGCCGCGAGCGTCGCGGGCAGGAGCCCCCGGAGCCGCGCGAGGCCGCCGAGCAGCCACGCGACGACGACGAGCACGACCGACTCGAGCCCCCACAGGCCCACGATCAGGCGCAGGTAGTCGGTCGCGACGAGGTGGGCGTCGAACAAGCCGGTGACCGGCTCGCCGCTGACGTCGATCCGCCCCGGTCGCAGCGCGAAGGCGGCGCCTGTGACCCCGAGGAGCGCGACGACACCCAGCAACGCCCCGGCGCGCGCCGGTCGCCCGCCGCGGTGCAGACCCCACGCGGACAGCGCCGCCCCGATGCCGCCGATCAGCAGGAGCGCGAGGAGCCGCATCCGGTCAGGCGGCCGGCCCGGACACGGACCCCGGACGACTCGCTGCCGGGACGCCGTCGAGCTCGCGGTGTCCGAGCGGATGCGCGTCGTCGGCCGGCCGATGCCGGATGGCCGCGTCCGGGCGATGGGCGTCGCGGATCACGAGATCGCCGCCGTGGCGGACCGACGCGGCGATCACCGCGGCCGATGCGGCACCGGCGAGCGCGGTCAGCACCGCCAGCGCGAGCTCGACGACCGCGTCCAGCTGGCCGACGAGCGCGTTGCCGGCGAGGCCCGCCGCCGCGAGCAGCAGCAGGCACCCCGTCCCGAGCCGGAGCGTGTCGCGCGGACCGACGACCTGGGGCAGCGCGAGCGCGGTGAGGGAGCACGCGGCGGCGACGGCCGCGCGCGCGACGAGCGAGCCGGCGACGAGCGTCGTGTCGAGGCCCGCCCGGCCCGACGTGCCGCCCGGCCCGGCAGCCGCGGCGAGCGCCTCGCCGAGACCGTCCGCCGCGAGCCATCCGGCGATGAACGCGGCGGCGGCGATCGCGGCGGATCCCGTCCAGCCGGCCATCGCCGGCGGAAGGCGCGCGGGCGCGCGGCGCAGCGCGACCCACACGAGGTACGCGCCGAGGGTCGTCCCGGCCAGCCGGGCGCCGAGGCCGACGGCGCCGGGGATCGGATCGGCCACGTACGCCGCACCGACGAGCGCCACCAGCAGCCCGAGCACCGCCGCCCGCGGCGTGGCGGCCGCGACGGAGGCGACGCCGCCGACGACCACCAGGACCGCCAACGCGACGAGGACGGGGGTCACGGCTCGGGGCGCCCGATCAGTCGGCCGGCGGGATGTCGGGGTACGTCGGGGTCTGGATGATGCCGAGGGTGCTCAGCGGCCAGTAGCGGAGGAACGCCCGGCCGATCACGCTCGAGATGGGCACCGGCCCGAACACGCGTGAGTCCGCCGACTTCTGGCGGTGGTCGCCGAGGAGGAACAGGTCGTTCGCGGGCACGACCCAGCGCGACTGGTCGGGCGACGTCTCGGTGGGCTCGTTGATGCCCTGCTCGTTCTTGTAGGTATAGGGCTCGTCGAGCGCGACGCCGTTCACGTACACGAGGCCGTCGGCCTTGACCTCGATCACGTCGCCGGGCTCGCCGATCACGCGCTTGATGAACGGGGTGGGGTCGCTCGTCCACGACGGAGGCGGGTTGAACACGATCACGTCGCCGCGGTTGTAGGGGTCCCAGCGCGGCGTCAGCTTGTCGACGAGGACGTACTGCCCGGGCTCCAGGGTCTGCTCCATCGACTGCTGCTGCACCTGGTACGGCTGGGCGATGAAGTTCTGGATGACGAAGAAGATGACGAGGGTCAGGACGAGCGTCTCGACGACCTCGATCAGACACCCGAGGTTCGATCTGCGGTCCACGAGCGGGGAGTATAGGGTGGTCGACCGGTCCCACCCCGAAGGGCCGGTCTGGCTGCCACGCACGCCCGCGTCGGCCCCGATGCATCCGGCGCTGCATGTGATGCGCATCGTCGTCGCGCCGGTTTGACCCGTGCACGAGGGCACGCATACACTCCCGCTGCCGACGCGGCGGCTCCCCTGTGTTCCGAGCCCCCGGCGGCGAACGCACGTCGAAGCGAGGGATACCGAAACGCGCCCTGCCCGGGCCCGCCCGACGTGAGCCGCAGCATCGATCCGCGTCCCCGAATCCCGCACCGGAGGCTCTGCAGACCCTGATGTCCAACGCGCTCCACTGGCTGATCCCGGTCGCGGGTCTGGCCGCCGTGCTGTTCGCGCTCTACCTCGCGCGCGACGTGCTGTCGCGCGACAAGGGTCCGCAGGCGATGCAGGACGTGGCCGACACCATCCGCGAGGGCGCGGATGCGTTCGTCAAGCGCCAGTACACGACGATCGCCCTGCTTGCCCTGGCGGCGGCGGTGATCATCGGCGTCGTCATCGCGCTCGTCGAGAGCCCCGATGTCGCGGACGTCCGCGATCTCGCCGGGGCCCCGATCGGTGCGCTCACCGCGTTCGCCTTCCTCGTGGGCGCCGGGTGCTCCATGGCGTCCGGCATCATCGGCATGACGATCAGCGTGCGGTCCAACGTCCGGACCGCCGCCGCGGCGCGCCGGAGCCTCGTCGAGGCCGTCCAGGTCGCGATGCGTGGCGGTGCCGTATCAGGGTTCCTCGTCGTCGCGCTCTCGCTCCTCGGCGTGTGGGGCATCTTCACGCTCTACGACACGCTGTTCGACAAGGTCACCGTCGCCACGGCGCCGTTCGTGATCGTCGGCTTCGGGTTCGGAGCGTCGTTCGTCGCCCTGTTCGCGCAGCTCGGTGGCGGCATCTACACGAAGGCAGCCGACGTCGGGTCGGACCTCGTCGGCAAGGTCGAGGCCGGGATCCCGGAGGACGATCCCCGGAATGCGGGCGTCATCGCCGACCTCGTGGGCGACAACGTCGGCGACTGCGCCGGCCGTGGCGCCGACCTCTTCGAGTCGACCGCGGCCGAGAACATCGGCGCGATGATCCTCGGCGTCTCGATCTACACGATCGCCTCGCTCGCCGGCTGGCCCAATCCGGAGGCGTGGATCTTCTTCCCGCTCGTCGTCCGTGCCTTCGGGCTCCTGGCGACGATCGTCGCGGTCGCGTTCTTCATCCGCGGCCGCGAGGACGAGGACCCGATGAACATCCTCAACCGCGGCTACTGGGTCACGACGATCCTGTCCGTGGTCGGGCTCGCGGTCACCACGTTCGTGATGATGGACACCCCGGGGACGACGGGCGCCTCCGGCATCCCGGTCTGGGTCTGGTTCTTCCTGTGCGGCATCGTCGGTCTCGTGACGAGCGTCGTCTTCGTCTACATCACGCAGTACTACACGGCGGGCAGCTTCCGACCGGTCCGCGAGATCGCCGAGGCGTCCAAGACAGGCCCGGCGACCAACATCATCAGCGGCACGGCGGTCGGCTTCGAGACCACCTTCGTCACGGCGCTGTCGATCGGCGCCGCGCTGCTCGCGTCGCACTGGCTCGGCTCGCAGGCGGGGCTGAAGAACGCTGCCGGCAACGACGTCGGCGGCATCTTCGGCACCGCGGTCGCGACGATGGGCATGCTGATGACCACGGCCTACATCCTCGCGATGGACACGTTCGGGCCGATCACCGACAACGCCGGCGGCGTCGCCGAGTTCTCGCGCGCCGAGGCCGGCGCCCGCGAGATCACCGACCGGCTCGACGCCGTCGGCAACACGACCAAGGCGCTGACCAAGGGCTATGCGATCGCGTCCGCATCGCTGGCCGCGTTCCTGCTCTTCTCGGCCTACATCGACAAGGTGAACCTGATCCTCGGCAACCGCGGCGAGGCGCCGCTCACCTCGGTCAACCTGGCCGACGTCGGCGTCTTCGTGGCCGCGTTCATCGGCGCGATGCTCGCGTACTTCTTCTCGAGCCTCGCCATCCGCGCGGTCGGCAAGACGGCACAGTCGATCATCGTCGAGGTCCGCCGCCAGTTCCGCGAGATCCCCGGGATCATGGATTACACGGCTCGCCCGGACTACGCCCGGGTCGTGGACATCACCACTCGCGCCGCCCTGCGCGAGATGGTCGCCCCGGGCCTCGTCGCCGTCGCGGCGCCGATCATCGTGGGCCTCCTCCTCGGCTATCAGGCCGTGGCGGGCTTCCTGATGGTCGGCACGATCTCCGGCGTCCTCCTCGCCACCGTCCTCAACAACGGTGGCGGCGCGTGGGACAACGCGAAGAAGTACATCGAGTCCGGGAACCTCAAGGACGACCAGGGGAACGTGCTCGGCAAGAAGACCGACGCCCACGCGGCGGCGGTCGTCGGCGACACGGTCGGCGATCCCTACAAGGACACCGCGGGCCCCTCGCTCCACGTCCTCGTCAAGCTGATCGCGACGATCACCCTCGTCCTCGCCCCCCTCTTCATCCGCTAGCCCGCCGCGCCTGACGGCCGATGCGGGCGTTGTCGGGTCCGGGCGCGAGCTCACGCACGCACAGGTGCGCGGCGCTCGCGTCCTCCCGTCCGCCTTCGCCTCGGCGCGTCATCCGCGACGGGAGTCCTGACTGATGGACCAGCTCGTCCAAGCGCTCCTGATGGGGATCACCCAGGGCCTGACGGAGTTCCTGCCGGTGTCCTCGAGCGGGCACCTCATCCTCGTCCCGTACCTGTTCGGGTGGGACGACCCGTTCATCGATTCGCTTGCGTTCTCGGTCGTGCTCCACGCCGGGACGCTGCTCGCGCTGCTCGTCTACTTCCGAGAGGACTGGCTGCGGCTCATCCCGGCCGGCCTCGCGACGATCCGCGATCGCTCGTTCCGCGGTGACCCGGAGCGCAAGCTCGCCTGGATGCTCGTGCTGTCGACGATCCCGGCGGCGATCCTCGGCGTGCTCCTCAACGACGTCATCGAGTCGGCCGTGCGCCAGCCGGGGCTGGTGGCCGTCGCGCTCGTCGTCGGGGCGGGGATCCTGTGGCTCGCCGATCGCTGGGGCGCTCGAACGCGGACGACCGAGGACGTCGGGCCGGGCACGGCGCTCGGGCTCGGGTTCGCGCAGGCGGTGGCGCTGATCCCGGGTGTCAGCCGGTCCGGGATCTCGATCTCGGCGGCGCTGTTCGCGGGACTCCGGCGCGTCGACGCCGTCCGCTACAGCTTCCTGATGGCCACGCCGATCACCGCGGCCGCCGTCGCG
>JAICUI010000109.1 GCA_025935925.1 Chloroflexota bacterium | reverse complement strand
CGTCGCACTGGCCGCGACCGTTGCCGAGGCCTGGATCTCGGGCGCAACGGCCTTGACGCCATCGAGCCTGGCGATCGCCGCGGCGTCGTCGAGGGTCAGGCTCGCGGCGCTGCTGCCGCGACCCGTCGGGCTGACCGTGAGGAGGTTCGTCCCGAGCGAGCTCAGGCTTGCCGTGATGTTGGATGTGGTGCCCTTTCCGACGCCGACGAGCGCCACCACGGACCCGACGCCGATGACGACCCCGAGCATCGTGAGCGCCGCGCGGGCTCGGGCGCGGCGCAGCCGGGAGAACGCGAGCCGGAGAAGCTCCGCCGTGCTCACGCGGCTTGCTCCAGCTCGACGATCGTGCCGTCGAGCAGATGGACGCGACGACTCGCGACGGCGGCGACCTCCGGGTTGTGGGTGATGAGGACGATCGTCCGCCCGGCCCGGTGCAGGTCGACGAACAGCTGGATGACCTCCTCGCCCTGCCTCACGGCGAGGTTGCCCGTCGGCTCGTCGGCCAGCAGCAACGCGGGATCGGTGACCAGGGCCCGCGCGATCGCCACGCGCTGCTGCTCGCCGCCGGACATCTGGGTCGGCTCATGCCCGAGCCGGTTGCCGAGCCCGAGCCGGTCCAGCTCGGCCGCGGCACGTTCCAGACGGGCCCTGCGCGAGACGCCCTGGTACAGCAGCGGCGTCGCGACGTTGTCAACGGCGCTCGTGCCGGGCAGCAGGCTGTAGTTCTGGAAGACGAAGCCGATCGTGCGGCTCCGGATCTCGGCGAGCGCGTTGTCGTCGAGGGCGCCGACGTCTCGCCCGTCGATGACGTACCGACCGGTCGTCGGCCGGTCCAGGCAGCCGAGGATGTTCATCAGCGTGGACTTGCCGGAGCCCGACGGGCCGACGATGGCGACGAAGTCACCCTGCTCGACGTCGATCGAGACACCGCGCAGTGCGTCCACGCGCTCCGTGCCCATCTCGTAGCTGCGGCCGACGCCGGCGAGCTGGAGCAGGCTCATCGGGTGATGATTCCGCCGCCCGGAGGCCCGCCGAACGCGCCGCCATTGAATCCGCCACGGCCCGTCCCCGTGCCGCCCGCCCCGAGGGTCGAGGTGGAGCTCGTGCCGGTGACGACAGCATCGCCGGCAGCGAGGCCGGACTTGATCTCGGCCAGCGAGTCCGTGACGAGCCCGACCGTGACGGATCGCGTCTGCACGCTGCCGTCGGCGCCGACGAGGCGGACGGCGTAGCTGCCGCCAGTCCCGGACAACGCCCGTGACGGGATGGTCAGGACGCCGCTCGCGGACGCGGTCACGATCGTGACGTCCGCCGACATCCCCGGGCGCAGCTGCTGGGGCGCCTGGGAGAGCTGGACCGTGATCGCGAACGACACGACGCCGCTGGACCCGCCCGTCTCGGCGCTTGGCGCGATCTCCGTGACCGTCCCATCGATCGTCTGGTCGATCGCGTTGACGGTGACGCTGGCGGCCTGGTCGAGCTTGATGCTGGAGACGTCCGATTCGACGACGCTCGTCTCGACGACGAGAGTCCGCGCGGCGATGGTGATGGCGGCGCCGGCTGGAGCGTCCGCGCCCGTGGCGATGGCGACGGCGGTCACGACGCCCGCGATCGGCGCCTTCAGCGTGGCGTACCGGCGTTGCTTCTCGAGGGCTGCGAGCGTGGAGTCCGCCTTCGCCTTGCCCGACTCCGCGTTGTAGACGGCAACCTTGGCCTGCC
Source organism: Chloroflexota bacterium (assembly GCA_025935925.1). GTDB lineage: Bacteria > Chloroflexota > Limnocylindria > Limnocylindrales > CSP1-4 > CAIXZV01. The sequence continues at coordinate 2,129 of JAICUI010000109.1, read as the reverse complement.
GCGTCGGGGCACCGCTTGCGGCGTTGTCGAGGTCGTCACGGGCCTGCGTCAGCTGGATGGCGGCCGCCTTGGCCGCTCGCGTCGCGTCGTCGATCTGGGCCTCGAGGTCGGCGGTGTCGGCTCTTGCAAGCTCGGCGCCCTCCTCGACGGCGTCCCCGACCTTGACCTTCACCGCGTTGACGGTCCAGGCGACCGAGCCCTGGGCGGGCGGCGTCGCGCTTGTGTCGGTGACGACCCAGGGAGCCGTGCCGAAGGCGACGCCGTAGGTCTCGGCGGGACTGACCGTTCCGGTCGCCGCGACCTCGTCGGTCACGTCGCCCAGGGCGGCGGTCGCGGTAAGCAGGCCGGTCGCCGACGTCGTGGTGGGAGTCAGCACGCCGAGCGAGACGGCGACGGCGCCGCCCGCCACGGCTACCAGGACGATGATCGCCAGCAGTTTCCAGCGCACGCTGCGACTCCCTTGCGCACGTCGGCTCCGCGACGCGTGCGCCCAGTGATGCGCGCCTTGCTGAGAGCTTCCTGAGACAGCGGCCGGTTTCGCTGGCCGCTGGCTCGGGCGGGCTAGCGCTCGAGCAGCTCCTGCAGGCGATCGAGCGCGGCCATCTCCGCGGCCATCGTCGACTGGACGGGGCCGCTCATCACGAGCTTCTTCCAGCCCCCGAGCTCGGCGTCCAGCTTGAACGTCAGGATGGTCGCGTCGCCCATCGCCTCGAAGGCGAACGAGCCGGTCGGGCGCACCGGGCCGGCGATCGCACGGAATGCGATCAGGTTGTCGGGCTCGAACACGGTGATCTCGTAGTCGGCGTCGATCGGCCGCCCGCCGGGCCCTCGGACCACCTGCTTGTACACGGCGCCGAGGCCGTCGCCGGAGACCTTCGCGACCTCGAGCACCCCCGATCGCCACTGCGTCGCCGTTCGACCGTCGGCGAGGAACCGAAAGACCTGGTCGACGGGCCGCCGGATCGAGATGGTCCGCTCCGCGCTGGGCATGTCCTGCGGTCCTCCTACGCCCCGAGCCGTTCGAGATCGTGCGGCAGCATCTTGCGCCACCAGGTCCAGTCGTGGTCCCGCAGCCCCTGGGCGGAGAGGAAGTGGTTTGGCGGAAGGTGCGGCGAAAGGAAGACCACGTTCACGCGCGAGCGTGGGCCGCACGCGCGCGCGGATGCCGCCCCACGGCCCACGTTCCTGCGCCCGGCTAGTCCCCCGTCCCGATGCCGTCGAGCGCCGCCTTCGCCCGCTCCCGGGCAAGGTTCCACGCGAACGGGCTGCCGGCCCCTCGGGCGGCGGCGGTCTCGCGCCGTCGGGCCTCGAGCGACGCCACCGCCTGGGCACGCTCGAGCGGCGGCAGGCGATCCAGGACCGCGACCAGCGCCGGGACCGTATCGTCGCCCAGGCTCAACCCGTACTCCGCGTCGAAGCCCGAATGCCCGCCCGGCGGCACGAGCTCCGGGTGGAGCACCCGCGCGAGGTTCTGGTCCATCACGAATGCCTGCGGACCGATGACCGAAACCAGCAGGGTGATGGCGACGGCGCTGCCCGCGAGCCCGTGGGCAATCCAGCGCATCCGGTTCGTGGCCAGCAGCGCGATCGCGATGCCCACGGCCGCGGCCAGCCAGCCAATGGAGGCCGCGACGAAGAATCGCAGCTCCGTCCAGCCGTACGCGTCCTGGTAGATCCGCAGGCGGAGCGCCGCGGAAGCGAGGATCACGCCGGTCAGGACGAGCAATGCAAGCCCCGCGGCGAGCAGGTCGCGGCGCCGGCCGGCGACCTCGTGGGCCCCGATGAGGAGCAGCCCGGCGAGGGCCACGACACCCACGAGCTGGAAATAGCCCTGGCGGGCATAGTCGCTGTAGGTCATGCCGATCGCCGCGAGCGTGTCGGTGCCGCCGAACAGGTAGACGACCTGGACGAGCGCGAACGCCGCGAAGAGCAGGTCGACGGCGACCAGCACGACGATCGCCTCGGTCGCGCCGGATCGAGCCCGTGCCGGCGGGACGGCCGGAGCCTCCGCGAGGCCGTCGGACGTCCTGCCGGGCCCGGCCCCGGCGACGTCGCTGCGCCCGGCGTCCGGACGGTCCACGGGATCGTCGATGGGGTCGAGCAGGCCCCTTGCTCCGGCCGCGACCGTG
>JAICUI010000114.1 GCA_025935925.1 Chloroflexota bacterium | reverse complement strand
CTCTCGGGCGCGCACCCGCCGATCCCGCTCGAGACGGCGATGCGGTCGGCGCAGGTCGTCACGGCGCTGCTCGGCGCGGTCCTCGCGGTCCTCGCGTGGCGGCTCGCGGCGGACGTCGCCGCCGGGCGCGAACTGCCGCGCGAGCGGGGGCGGACGCTCGCCATCGGCGCCGGACTCACGGCTGCCGTGTACCTGCCGCTGGTCCTCCACTCGGCGCAGCCCGATTCGACGGTCCTGTTCGGCGTCCTCGCCCTCGGCGCCTGTCTCGTGATGACGCGCGTCCTCCGCGATCCACGCGGGGCTCGGCCGAGCGACCGGCGGCTCATCGGCCTCGGCATCCTGACCGGGGCGGCGGCGCTGACGCGGAACGAGGCGGTCTGGCTGGGGCTGACGTGGGCCTGGCTCGCCTGGCGCCTCCAGCCGGCATCGCCGGCCGAGCGGCTCCGTCTCGTGGGCGTCGTGGCGGTCATCAGTCTCGCCGTGTTCGCCCCGTGGGCGGCGCGCAACTGGACGGTGTTCGGGAGCCCGTTCCCGGGACAGACGGCGGCGAACGCGCTGTCGATCCGCGGCGAGGACGTGTTCGCGTGGAACGATCCGCCGACGCTCGCCCGGTACCTCGCGCAGGGCCCGGCCGCGCTGATCGGAATGCGCGTCGACGGCATCGGTCACAACCTCGTCAACGTCCTGCTGCTGCTCGGGATCCCGCTCGCGCTCGTCGGTCTCGCGGCGCTGCCGTGGCAGGCTCGCGACCGCGCGCTCCGGCCGGTCGTGCTGCTCGGCGCGACGACGTTCCTCGTAACCAGCCTCGTGTTCCCGGTCTCGACGACCTGGGGGACCTTCCTGCACGCGGCGGTCCCGATCCACGTGCTGCTGATCGTGTCGGCGCTCGGCGCGCTCGACGCCGGGTTCGCCCGGTTGTCGGGGCGGCTCGGCTGGAACCGGCCCGTGGCGTGGCTGGGCGCCGTGCTCGCCGTCGGCGGCTCGGTCCTGTTCTCGGCCGTACTGCTGCCGGTGACGGCCGAGAACGGCCGCGAGACCGCGCTCCGGTACCAGGTCCTCGCCCGGGAGCTCGCGGCGCAGGGCCTGCCGCTCGACGGTGCGACGCCCGTGATCCACGACTTCCCGATCTGGCTCGCCGAGACGGAACGTGTCCCGAGCCTGGCCCTCCCGTACGAGACGCCGTCGGACGTCGTGGACCTGGCCACGGACCCGCGGTTCCGCGCGCGGCTGCTGATCGCCGTCGCGGGCGACGACAACACGTGGCCGGAGGTCCTCGACGGCTCGAGCGACCCCGCGGCCGCCTGCTTCGAGCGGGTGAGCCTGCCCGTCCCCGCGGATCCCGCGGAGGCGGAGGCGATCGAGGACGTGCGCGTGTACCGGATCACGTGCGACGCGGTGCCATCGGCGGCGGCTACACTCCCGATCCGATGGACCTGACTCGCAGCGAGCCGTCCGGCAACCGGTTCGACGAGCTGCATGCGGAGGCGACGGGGGCGCTGTCCTACGCCGGGAACATCCTGCGAGGGGTGCGGGACCGGTACCGGGCGGCCTATCTCGACGACCTCGCGCGCTTCCACGACCTCGCCGACGACCTCGGGCGGCTCGAGCGCGACGGCACGTTCGCGGGTGACGCCAACGACGGCACGGGCGCGAGCGACCCCGATGACGGCGCGGCGCAAGCCGCCGAGGCCGGCGCGGCCGATCTGCGGCTCAGGATGGTCCGCGACGAGGTGGACCGCGGCCGCGTGGACCTCGGCCGCCACGAGGCGGAGCTTTCGCGACTCGGCCTCGCGATCCGGAACCTCGAGCACACCTGGCTGTTCGTCGAGCGCGACGACACGACGCTCGTCGGCGAACCCTCCCTGCCCGTCGTCGCCACGGAGCTCCAGATGCGCATCCTCGAGGCACAGGAGGCCGAGCGCGCGCGGCTCGCCCAGGAGATCCACGACGGGCCGGCGCAGGCGCTGTCCAACGCGATCTTCCAGGTCGACTTCATCGACCGCGTCTTCGAGTCGGACCCGCGCATGGCCCAGACGGAGCTGCGCTTCCTGCGCGAGCTCCTGCGCCGCGAGCTGGGTGACGTCCGGAGCTTCCTCACCCAGCTGCGGCCGCCCGTCCTCGCCGAGCTCGGCCTGTACGGCGCGGTGGTCGACACGGTCACGACGCAGGCCTCGCTGTCCGGCCTCCACATCACGACGGAGCTCGGTGCGCCGACCGACGGCCTCGACGAGCCGAGCCGGACCGTGGTGCTTCGGATCGTGCAGGAGGCGCTGCAGAATGTCCGCAAGCACGCGGCGGCGGCGTCGGTGGTCGTCAGCACGGTGCTCGAGGATGGACAATGGGTGCTCGAGGTCCGCGACGACGGTCGCGGCTTCGACACCGGAGCGGTGGCGGCACGCGGCCGTCGGAACTTCGGCCTGCAGTTCATGCGTGAGCGGGCCGAGCTCGTAGGCGCCCAGTTCGAGGTTCGATCGCGGCCGGAGGCGGGTACGGTCGTACGGCTCGCGATCCCGCTGACGCACAAGGAGAGCGAATGACGGAGTACCAGGGCCCGGAGCGCCGGCGGGGGTCCCAGGATCGGCGAACGCAGTCCTACGAACGCGTCAAGATCGTGATCGTCGACGACCACGCGCTGTTCCGGGTCGGCATCCGCGGGATCCTCCAGCAGGAGCCCGACCTCGAGGTCGTCGCCGAGGCGGACGACCCGCGGACGGCGATGGACGCCGCGTTCGCCACCAACCCCGACGTCATCCTCATGGACCTCTCGCTCCCGTCGCCCGGCGGGATCGAGACGACCCAGCGCGTCAAGCGGGAGCTGCCCGCGGCCGCGATCATCGTCCTCTCGACCGAGGAGGACGAGGACGCGCTGTTCGAGGCGATCAAGGCGGGCGCCGCGGCGTTCATCCTCAAGGACATCGCCCCGGAGGACCTGGTCATGGTCATCCGGCGCGTCGTAGCCGGCGAGTACCTGATCAACGACAAGGTGTTCAGCAAGCCGGCGGTCGCCTCGCGGGTCCTCAAGGAGTTCCGCGAGCTCGCCGTCTACGGCCAGGAGGCCGCGCCGATCTTCGCGCCGCTCTCGCCGCGCGAGGTCGAGAT
>JAICUI010000067.1 GCA_025935925.1 Chloroflexota bacterium | reverse complement strand
GCGGTACCCGATCCCGCCGACCTCGATGACGATCGAGTCCGCCGCGATCGCCCCGACCACGCCCTCGACGGAGGCGATCACCCGCGAGATCCCTCGGGTCTCACCCGGCTCGTGCCGTGCGTGCCTTGCCGTTCACCTTGGTCTCGGCGGCCAGCGCCTCGCGGACGGCCCGCTCGTAGGGCGTCTCGCCGCGGGCGATGGGCGCGATCGCGGCCCGGTCCAGCACGGCACCGCCGGCGACGGCGCCCGCCGCCGCTCGCCGCTCGACGGAGCGCTCGCTGTTGGCGATGCAGATCCCGATCGCGAGCGCGTCCGCGGTGTCGTCGGGGTGCGGGACCTCCGCGAGCTGGAGGATGACGGCGACCATCCGGCCCACCTGCTCCTTGTCGGCCGCGCCGTACCCGGTGACCGCGACCTTCACCTCGCTGGGCGTCGCCTCGCGCACGGGCACGCCGGCCTGCGCGGCCGCGAGCAGGACCACGCCGCGCGCCTGGCCGACGGCGAACGCCGTCTGGGCGTTGCGCGAGAAGAACAGCCGCTCGACGGCGACGACGTCGGGGCGGTGCGTCTCGAGGAGCTCGGCGACGTGGTCGTGGATGATCCGCAGCCGCTCCGGCAGCGGGAGGTCCGCCGTGGTCGTGACGCAGCCGTAGTCGACCGCGCGCAGCCCGCCGTTGCGCTCGACGACGCCGTACCCGAGCGCGGCGGTCCCGGGATCGATCCCGAGGACGATCACCCGGCGATCTCGGCCAGGATGTCCTCCGGGATGTCGACGTTGGTGGTGACCCGCTGGACGTCCTCGAGGTCCTCGAGCAGCTCGACCATCCGGAGCGCCTTGCGCACGTGGTCGGCGTCGAGCGCCACCGTCTGCTTCGCGATCATCGCGTTCTCGGCCTCGTCGACCGCGACGCCGGCCGCGTCGAGGGCCTTGCGCACGGACTCGAGGTCGGCGGGCTCGGTGTAGATCTCGATCGGGTCGCTCTCGGTGTCCACGTCGGTGGCGCCCGCGTCGATCGCCGCCAGGGCCACCTCGTCGGGGTCCGCGCCATCACGCTCGACGGTGATGAGGCCACGCGCCTCGAACTGCCACGCCACCGCGCCCGACCCCGCGAGCTGGCCGCCGGTCTTCGTGAAGATCGAGCGGACCTCGGCGGCCGTCCGGTTCCGGTTGTCGGTCGCCGCCTCGACGAGGACCGCGACGCCACCGGGCCCGTAGCCCTCGTACACGATCTCCTCGAACTGCTCGGCGTCGCCGCCGCCGGTCGCCTTCTCGATCGCCCGCTTGATGTTGTCGGCCGGCATGTTGATCGAACGCGCCTTGTCCATCGCCAGGCGCAGGCGGTAGTTGGCATCCGGGTCGCCGCCGCCCGCACGGGCCGCGACCGCGATCTCGCGCGCGACCTTCGTGAACATGGCGCCGCGCTTGGCGTCGTTCGCGCCCTTCTGGCGCTTGATCGTCGACCACTTGGAATGTCCGGACATCGGCCGGGAGTATACCCACTATCATCGGCGGATCAGCCCTGCGACCGACCCTTCCGGGCACGCCGTCGCCGGTTCCGGATCCGTTCGCCAGGCACTCGCCAGCGCACCTGCGCACCGCCCGTCGTGGCCGGCCAGCGGCCCACGGGGAACCACCGGAGGAACCGCGCGCGATGACGTTGAAGAGCCACGACCTTGCGCACATCCGGAGCGTCGTGCTTGCCGGGCACGCCGGGAGCGGCAAGACGACGCTCGCGGAGCAGCTGCTCTTTCGAGCCGGCGCCATTCCGCGCCTGGGCCGCGTCGACGACGGGTCCGCCCACCTCGACTACGAGCCCGAGGAGCAGAAGCAGCACCGCTCGCTCAGCGTCGCGGTCGGCACCTTCGAGCACGGCGAGCACGAGATCACCCTCGTCGACACGCCGGGCTACCCGGACTTCGTGGCGGAGATGGTCCAGGGCTTCCACGCGGCCGATGCGGCGCTGTTCGTCGTCGACGCGTCGGGCGGGGTCGAGGCCGGGCTCGAGGCCGCGGTGAAAACCGGCCGCGAGACGAAGACCGCGGCCTGCTTCGTGCTCAACAAGTGCGACCGCGAGAACGCGGACCCGTCCGCGGCGCTCGACGCGCTGCGCGCCGAGTTCGGGACGAAGATCGCGCCGCTCCACCTGGCGATCGGCGCCGCCGAGACGTTCAGCGGCTACGTCGACCTGGTCCACCGCAAGGCCTACCGCTTCGATGGCGGCACGGAGACCGAGATCCCGGTCCCGGCCGAGCTCGCGGACGAGGTGGCGCGGCGGCGCGACCAGCTGCTGGAGGCGGCGGCCGAAGCCGACGACGCCGTGTTCGAGAAGTACCTCGGCGAGGAGGAGGTCTCGGACGCGGAGCTCGACGCCTGCCTCCACAAGGGCGTGCGCGAGGCGATCCTCGCGCCGGTGCTCGTCGCGTCGGCGAGCAAGGGCATCGGCCTGAACGCGCTCCTCGACGCCATCGTCCGCTACCTCCCATCGCCCCAGGAGGAGGGCCCGTTCACGGCGACCGACAAGTCCGGCAAGGAGGTCGAGCTTCCGGCCGACGGCTCGCAGCTGCTGGTCCGCGTGTTCAAGACCGCCGCCGACCCGTTCGTCGGGCGCCTGACGTACCTGCGGGTGCTGTCGGGCACGCTCAAGAGCCAGGGCACCGTGTTCAACGCGACCAAGGGCGAGGACGAGCGCGTCGGCCAGCTGCTGTACCTGCACGGCAAGGAGCAGGAGCCGGCCGCGGAGCTCCGCGCCGGCGAGATCGGCGCGGTCGCGAAGCTCGGCGTGACCGAGACCGGTGACACGCTGTCGACGCGCGAGTCCGGACTGAACCTCGCCCCGATCTCGTTTCCCGAGCCGACGCTCCAGGTCGCGATCGACCCGGTGTCGAAGGGCGACCTCGACAAGATGGGACCGGCACTCCAGCGGATGCTCGAGGAGGAGCCGTCCGCGCGCGTGGAGCGGTCCGCGACGGGCGAGCAGATCCTGCGGGCGATCGGCGAGGCGCACGTCGCCGTGATCACCGAGCGGCTCAAGCGCAAGTTCGGCGCCGCGATCGCGACCCGGACGCCGAAGGTCGCCTACCGCGAGACGATCCGGGGCAAGACGCAGGTCCACGGTCGGTACAAGAAGCAGACCGGTGGGCACGGGATGTTCGGCGACGTCTGGATCGAGCTGGAGCCGCTCCCCGCGCAGGGCATCGAGTTCGCGGAGCGGGTGGTCGGCGGGTCGGTTCCGAAGGGCTTCTTCCCCGGCATCGAGAAGGGCATCCGCGAGACGGCCGCGGAGGGCGTGCTCGCGGGGTACCCGCTCGACGACTTCAAGGCGACGCTCTACGACGGTTCGTTCCACCCGGTGGACTCGAACGAGCTGTCGTTCAAGCTCGCGGCGTCCATGGCGCTCAAGGAGGGCGTCCTCCAGGCGAAGCCGGTACTGCTCGAGCCGATCATGACGGTCGAGGTGCGGGTGCCCGAGGCGTACATGGGCGAGGTCAATCGCGACCTCAACGGGCGTCGCGGCCGCGTGCTCGGCCTGGACTCGAGCGACGGGCAGCAGGTCATCTCGGCGCACGTCCCGCAGGCGGAGCTGTTCTCGTACGCGACGGAGCTGCGCTCGCTGACCGGCGGTCGCGGGACGTTCACCGCGGTCCTCGACCACTACGAGGACGTGCCGTCGCACCTCGCCGAGAAGATCATCGAGGCGCACCGGAAGGAGCACGCCGAGGGGCACTGAACCCTCGAGGGCGTCGAGCGGATCTGGGGCCTCGCGGCCGGGGGGCCCGGCCGGCCAGGTCAGCGGACGTCGAGCCCGGCCACCGCGCGCGCCAGGTCCCGCAGGTCGACACGTCCCTCGTAGATCGCCCGCCCGACGATCACGCCCGAGCAGCCGGCCGCCTGGACCGCAATCACGTCGGCAATCGACGAGATCCCGCCCGACGCGATGATGCGGCCGCGTCCGAGGGCCACGAGCCGCCGCAGCAGGTCCAGGTCGGGGCCGCCGAGGAGGCCGTCCCGGTCGATGGCGGTCACCTCGAACACCTCGACGCCGGCGGCGGAGAGCGCGGCGATCGCGTCGGTCACGGGAACGCCCGGCGTCCCGCGCTGCCACCCGTCGCCGAGGGCCTCGCCGTTCCGGACGTCGATCGATGCGACGATCCGGTTGCGCCCGTACCTCGCGACGAGCCCGTCGGCGAACCTTGGGTCGCGCAGCGCCTGCGTGCCGATCACCGCCCGTGCCGCGCCCGTCCCGAGCGCCCCGGCGACCGCCTCCGGCGTGCGCAGGCCGCCGCCCACCTCGACCTTCGCGGTGCCGTACGTCTCGGCCACGATCTCGGACGCGAGCTGGAGTTGGACCGGCTCCCCCGCCAGCGCGCCGTCGAGGTCGACGACGTGGATCCAGGTCGCGCCGGTGTCGGCGAACCGGCGGGCGACCGCGGGCGGATCCGTCTCGTACGCGGTCTCGCGGCCGAAATCGCCCTGGCTCAGGCGCACGACCCGGCCGGCGCGGAGGTCGATGGCGGGCAGGAGCTCGAAGGTGGCCACGGCCTCCTCAAAAGATGTGGTAGCGCTTTACTACGCTACTACGCTAGCATGGTGTCAATCGGCGGCCGGGGCGCGCCGGCGACAAGTGTGGGAGGGAAACGGTGGCGAGCGACTGGCGGACGTCGGACACGGACGCGCTCGTCGACGCGCTCCTGGAGCTCGACACGCCCGACGAGGCGCTGCGGTTCCTCCGCGACCTGTGCACGATCGGCGAGCTCCACGACATGGCGCAGCGATGGGCCGTGGTAAGGATGCTCGATGCGGGCCTCCACTACGCGGAGATCTCGCGAGAGACCGGGGCGAGCACGGCGACCATCACGCGGATCGCCTCGTGGCTCAACCACGGCGAGGGCGGGTATCGCGCGGCGCTCGAGCGCATGAAGGCGGCGGGCGGCGGCCGCTATCCGCTGGGCGACGAGCGATGAGGGACCGCCTCCGGCTCGCGATCCCGAACAAGGGTCGCCTCGTGGATCCGACCCTGGCCCTCCTCCACGATGCGGGGCTCGTGTTCGAGGAGCACGACCGCAGCCTCGTCGCGCACGTGCAGAACCACCCGCTCGACGTCCTGTTCGTCCGGACGGGGGACGTGATCGAGTTCGTGAACGACGGGGTCGCGGACGCCGGGATCACCGGCGGCGACATCCTCGCCGAGAGCGGAGCGAACCTGCGGACGCTGTGCAACCTCGGCTACGGCCGCTGCCGCCTGGCCGCGGCCGCGCCCGCGGACGCTCTGTACCAGGCGATCGCGGATCTCGCCGGCGCGCGCGTCGCGACGTCGCATCCCAATGTCACGCGCCGGTTCTTCGCCGACCAGACGATCCCGGTCGAGGTCATCACGCTGTCGGGCGCCGTCGAGGTCGCGCCCCGCCTCGGGCTCGCGGACGCGATCGTGGATCTCGTGTCGACCGGCTCCACGCTCGCCATGAACGGGCTGCGGGCGATCGGCGACATCCTCGCCTCGGAAGCCGTGCTCGTCGCGGGGCCCCAGGCCGCGGACCAGCGCGCCGACGAGCTCCACGGCATCGTGATGATGCTGGGGTCGGTGATGGCCGCCCGCGGCCGCAAGTACCTGATGATGAACGCCCCGGCCGCCCGACTCGCCGAGCTCGAGTCGATGCTGCCGGGCCTCGAGTCGCCGTCCGTGATCCCGCTCGCACACGCGGGGATGATCGCGATCCACTCGGTCGTCGGAACGGACGAGGTGTGGGGGCTCCTGCCGAGGCTGAAGGCCGCCGGCGCCTCGGGGATCCTCGTCCTTCCGATCGAGAAGATCCTGCCGTGACGACCGCCCAGACCGTGCTCCGGCTCCGCCGCCTGGACCTTCGGGCCGGCGACGCCGCGGCGCTCGCCGAACGCGACGCCCTGTTCCGCCGGGGCGCCGTTCCGGATCCCCGCGTCCGCGAGGCGGCGCGCGCGATCCTCGCCGACGTCCGGTCCCGCGGCAGCGCCGCGGTTCGTGACTCCTCGGCCCGGTTCGGTGGCGGCCGCCGTGACGGCCGCCTGGTCCTCGACGGCGACGAGCTTCGCGCCGCCATCGACGGAGTGTCCCCCGCCCAGCGCGGTGCCCTCGAGACGGCGATCGCCAACGTCCGCGCCTTCGCGGAGATCCAGCGACCGAGGTCCACCCGGACGACGATCGTCCCGGGCGTCGAGCTCGAGCGCCGATGGCTCCCCGTCGCGCGCGCCGGCGCGTACGTCCCGGGCGGCTCCGCTCCGTACCCGTCGTCCGTCGTCATGACCGTCGTCCCGGCGCGCGTCGCCGGGGTCGAGCGGGTCGTCGTCGCGAGCCCGGCCGATGCCGACGGCGAGGTCGACGCCGTCCTCCGCGCCGCGGCCGGCCTCCTGGGCGTCGACGCGCTGCTCGTCGCGGGCGGCGTGCAGGCGATCGGCGCGCTCGCGTACGGGCTGCCGGACGAGGGCGTCGAGCCGGCAGACCTGGTGGTCGGGCCCGGGAGCGCCTGGGTCACCGCCGCCAAGGTGGAGCTCGTCGGCGACGTCGCGATCGACCTGCCGGCAGGCCCGTCGGAGGGTCTCGTGCTCGCCGACGAGGCTGCCGATCCCGTCATCGTCGCCGCCGACCTCATCACGCAGGCCGAGCACGGGGTCGACTCCCCTGCCCTGCTCGTCACCCCGAGCGAGGCGCTCGCCGACGCCGTCGAGGCCGAGGTCGCTCGCCGGCCCGGGACCGCTCTCCGGCGCGAGATCCTCGCCCGGGCGCTCGCGAACCACGGGCGCGTCGTCCTCGTCGCTGACGTCGACGCGGGCATCGACTTCGTGAACGGCTACGCGCCCGAACACCTCTCGGTCGACGTCGCGGACCCCGAGGCGGCCGTCGCCCGGATCCGGAACGCGGGGTCGGTCTTCGTGGGTCGCTGGTCGCCGGAGTCGGCGGGCGACTACGCCTCGGGCGCCAACCACGTGCTGCCGACGGGCGGCCTGGCGCGTGGCTGCGGCCCGCTGAGCGTCGAGACGTTCGGCCGCTGGAGCCAGGTGCAGCGCATCACCCGCGACGGGCTCGCGAGGCTCCGCCCCACGATCCGGACGCTCGCCGAGGCCGAGGGCCTTCACGCGCACCGCGACGCCGTCGAAGCCCGGTTTTCCGTCCACGGCCCGGAGCCGCGCCGATGAGCCCGAGCCCGTTCGCCGTCACGTCCCCGACCAACCCGTCGGTGTACGGCTGGGAGGCGACGGACGAGGGCGTCGCCGAGCGGTTCGGCATCCCCGTGTCCCGGATCCTGCGGTTCGACCTCAACACGTCGCCGACGCCCCCGGCGCTCCTCGCCGAGCTCCTGGCCGAGGGCCGGTTCGACACGACCCTGTCCGAGTACCCGCCGGGCGACTACCGGGCCCTCGTGCGAGCCGCGGCCGATGCCTACGGCGTCGAGCCCGACGAGATCGTGGTCGGGGCCGGCGCGGACGAGATCCTCGACATGTGCACCAAGGCGTTCCTCGCCCCGGGTGCGGCCGCCGTGATCTCGACGCCGACGTACGTGATGTACCGGATCCACGCCGAGCAGCGGGGTGGCCGCCCGATCGCCGTCCCACGCCGTCCGAAGACGGAGGGCTGGGCGATGGACGTCGACGCGGTCCGGGCCGCGGTGCGCGAGGCCGGCGATGCCACGCTCGTCTGGGCCTGCGATCCCAACAACCCGACCGGCCGCCTCGAGCCCGAGGGGACGATCGAGCGCCTGCTCGAGGGCCTGCTCGCCGATGCCGACGCCGCTGGGCGCGAGGCGCCGGCGGTGGTCGTCGACGAGGCCTACAGCGAGTTCTCGGGGCGGACCGCGACCGACCTCCGTGACCGGTTCCCCAACGTCGTCGCGGTCCGCACGGCGTCGAAGGCGTACGCGATGGCCGGGCTCCGGGTCGGGTTCGGCATCGGCAACCGTACGGCCATCCACCGCATCGCGCTCTACCGCCCGCCCGCGTCCGTCGGCACGGTGTCGGCCGCCGCGGTCACGGCGGCCCTGCGCGACGGTGGCGCGATGCGCGATAACGTCGCCCGCGTCGATCGCGAGCGTCCCCGGCTCGCGGCCGCCTTCGCCGACATCGGCTGGGACCCGCAGCCGTCGGTGACCAACTTCCTGCTGCTCGACCTCGCGACGGCCGAGCGGTCCGAGGCGGCCGGGCTCGCCCTGATGCGGCGAGGTCTCGTCCCGCGAACGTTCGGCCACGGCCACCCGCTGGCGCACTGCCTGCGCGTCACCGTTCGCGACCCGGCGGACGACGACCGACTGATCGAGGCGGCGCGCGAGATCGCTCCGACCCTTCCCCCGCTGCCCGACGAGGTGCCCGCATGACGACCCCGCTGGGGACGCTCGACACGCTCGAGCGCGAGGGACGGCGCGTTCGCGTCCGGCGCACCACGCGCGAGACCGAGGTCGAGGTGACGCTCGACGTCGACGGCAACGGCGCCGCGAACGTCTCGACGGGGATCGGCTTCTACGACCACCTCCTGGCGTCGCTCGCGCACCACGGGCTGCTCGACCTCGAGATCAAGGCCACGGGCGACCTGGACGTGGACGAGCACCACACGGTCGAGGACGTCGCGCTCGTCCTGGGCGCCGCGCTCGCTGCGGCCCTCGGCGACCGCGCCGGGATCCGCCGGTTCGGAGACGCGACCGTGCCGATGGACGAGTCGCGCGCGACGGCCGTCATCGATGTTGGTGGGCGGCCGTACGCCGTGATCGACCTTCCGTTCCGTGCCGAACGCGCCGGGACGCTGCCGCTCCAGCTCGTCGAGCACGCCCTCGAGTCGTTCGCCCGGGCCGCCGGCGCGACGCTCCACCTCACGGGCACGGGCCGCAACGACCATCACCTGGCCGAGGCCGCGTTCAAGGCGCTCGCCCGCGCGCTGCGAACCGCGTGCGAGCCGGATCCCCGCCGGTCCGGCGTCGCCTCGACAAAGGGGTCGCTCGGATGACGGCCGAGGTCCGGGCGGCGCCCGCCGCGCGCGTCGCGGTCGTCGACTACGGCGCCGGCAACCTCGTGTCGATCGAACAGGCGCTGACCGCCGCTGGCGCGACCGTTCACCGCGCGACCACCTTCGAGGAGATCGGCGACGCCGACCTGCTCGTCGTGCCGGGCGTCGGAGCGGCCGCGCCGGCGATGGACCGCCTGCGAGCCGGTGGCTTCGTCGACCCGATCCGCGACTGGATCGCCGCGGATCGCCCGTACCTCGGGATCTGCCTCGGGCTCCAGCTGCTGTTCGAGGGCAGCGACGAGGACGGCGCCGAGACGCTCGGGGTGCTGCCCGGCCGGACCGTGCGGCTCGACGGCGCCCCGACGTTGCCGCACATCGGCTGGAACCAGGTCGAGCGACGGGCCGCGCACCCTGCGTTCGACCGCATCGCCGACGACGCCGACTTCTACTTCGTCCACTCCTACGTCGGCGCCCCGGCGCCCGATTCGGCCCGCGACGTCCTGGCCGAGACCGAGCACGGGACCCGATTCGTGTCCGCGGTCGCGCGCGGGAACGTGCTCGGCGTCCAGTTCCACCCCGAGCGCTCGGGCGCCGACGGCCTGCGGCTCATCGCCAACGTCGTGCGACTCGCCGCGGGTCCCGCCGGCACGGCCGCCTGATGCTGCGGCGCCGCGTCATCCCCTGCCTCGACGTCGCGGACGGTCGCGTCGTCAAGGGCACGAGGTTCGTGGATCTCGTCGATGCCGGCGATCCGCCCGAGCTCGCCGAGCGGTATGCGCGGGAAGGCGCCGACGAGCTCGTGTTCCTCGACATCTCCGCCGCGCCCGAGGGTCGCGGGACGCTCCTGGACATCGTCGAGCGCACCGCGCGACGGGCGTTCGTGCCGCTGACGGTCGGCGGCGGCGTCCGGTCCGTCGACGACATGCGCGACGTCCTCCGTGCAGGCGCTGACAAGGTGGCTCTGAACACCCGCGCCGTCGCGGATCCAGCGCTCATCGCGAGCTGCGCGGCACGGTTCGGGTCCCAGGCGGTCGTCGTCGCGATCGACGCGCGGCGGGTGCCCGTCGCCGATGCCGTCCCGTCGGAGTTCGAGGTCGTCGTCAAGGGTGGCCGCGAGCCGGCCGGCATCGACGCGATCGCGTGGGCCGCGCGGGCCGTCGAGCTCGGCGCCGGCGAGCTGCTCGTCACGTCGATCGACCGTGACGGGACGAAGACGGGCTTCGACACGACGCTGCTGGCCGCGATCACGGCATGCGTCAACGTGCCGGTGATCGCGTCGGGCGGCGCGTCGATCGCGGCGGACTTCGTCACCGCGATTCGCGACGGCGGGGCCGACGCGGTGCTCGCAGCCGGCGTCTTCCACCGCCGCGAGGTGACGATCGCCGAGGCGAAGGCCGCCATGGCCGCGGCGGGGCTTCCGGTCCGCGCCGTGCAACCCGCGGTCCTCGCATGAGCACCTCGCCGGCGCGCCCGACGCGGCCGGGGCCCGTCGACCTCGACGCCGGGCTCGACCCGCAGGCGGTGCGCTGGGACGACGCGGGCCTCGTCGTCGGGGTCGTCCAGGACGTCGCGGACGGCCGGGTCCTGATGGTCGGCTGGCTGGACGTCGAGGCGCTCGCGGCGACGCTCGGGACGGGGCTGGTGCACTTCCACTCGCGGTCGCGGGGCCGGCTGTGGCGGAAGGGTGAGTCGTCCGGGAACGTCCTGCATCTCCGGTCGCTGGCGCTCGACTGCGACGGCGACGCGCTGCTGATCGGCGTCGAGCCGGCTGGCCCGACGTGCCATCGCGACACGCGGTCGTGCTTCGACCCCGACGCGCTCTCCCGGGCCGTCGCGGGGGCGGCCGCGCCGGCGCCGACGGTCGCGGCGCCGCCCGATGGCGATCCCCAGGGCTTCGTCTGGCTCGAGTCGCTGTGGGCGACGATCCGCGATCGCGGCGAGACGCGGCCGCCGGGCTCGTACACCGTGGCGCTGCTCGATGGCGGCGTCGACAAGGTCGGGCGCAAGCTCACCGAGGAGGCGACCGAGGTCCTGCTCGCGGCGAAGAACGACGAACGGTCGGCCTCGGCCGCGGCCGACCGGACCGAGACCCGGACCCTGCTCGCGGGCGAAGCCGGCGACCTCGTCTACCACGCGCTCGTGCTCCTTGCCGAGCGAGGCCTCGAGCCGCGGAGCGTGATCGACGTGCTCCGCGCGCGGCACGGCGACGCCACCCGCGGCTAGCGGCGGTCGGGCGTTCGACGACCGGGGGGCGCCGCCGCGACCCTCGCGTCACGGGCGGCGTGACTGACAGTCGCTGAACCCGGACGTTGCCCGCGGCGGACCGTGTCCGGGACCGCCCCACGCGGCGGTTTCGCGACCCACCGTCGCGGACGGGCGCGCCACCGTGCCGCAACGCCGCAGTTCAGCGACTCTGGGTCACGGCGCGGCCCGGCTCCCCGTCACCCGGCGACGCGACGGACAGTCGCTGAACCGGCACGTTGCCCGCGGCGGACCGTCTTCAGGACGGCCCCTCGCGGAGGTTTCGCGACCCACGGTCGCGGACGGCAACCCGACCGGGCCGCAACGCCGCAGTTCAGCGACTCTCGGTCGCGCCGCCGCTTCGACGACGGTCCGGGCGCGTCGCGCGGCCGGGTCGGTGGCGCGCGTCGCGCTGCCCCGCCGCCGGGTCGGCCCAGGCGCGTCGCTCCGCGCGGCCGGTGGCGCGCGTCGCGCCGCCCGTCGTCGGAGCCCGCCCCGCTCAGTCCGCGCGCTCGACGAGCCGCACGTCCTTCTTCCCCTTTCGCACGACCCAGAACCGGTCGAACAACGGCGGCGGCAGCGACGCGGACGGGTCCGTGATCCGCTCGTCGTTCACGTAGAACCCGCCGCCCTGCATCGCGCGGCGCGCCTCGCCGTTCGAGCCGTACGCGTTCGACCCGATCGCCGTCCCGAGCGCCGAGGCCAGGGCGTCGGTCGCGACGAGGAAGTGCGGCACGTTCGACCGCATCGACTCCAGGTCCTCGAGGGACAGCGATGCCGCCCCCTTGAACGCCGCCTGCGAGTCCGACACCGCCCGCCGCGCCTCGTCCTCGCCGTGGACCCTCGCGGTGACGTCGAACGCGAGCCGCCGCTGGGCCTCGCGTGCCTCGGGCCGGGCCGCCACCGCGGCGTCGAGCGCCTCGATCTCATCGTGCGGAAACATCGTGAACCACCGCAGGTAGGTCCCGACGTCGCGGTCGTCCGTGTTGAGCCAGTGCTGGTAGAACGCGTACGGCGACGTCCGGCCGGCATCGAGCCAGATCGACTCGCCGGCCTCGCTCTTGCCGAACTTCGTCCCGGAGGGCGACAGCAGCAGCTTGTACGCGATCCCGTGCGCAGGGTGCTCGTCGTCAGCCGCGCCCGACGTCCGGCGGATCAGCTCAAGGCCGGCCGTGATGTTGCCCCACTGGTCGGCGCCGCCCATCTGGAGCTCGACGCCGTGCTCGCGGTAGAGGGTCGCGAAGTCGAACGCCTGGAGGGTCATGTAGCTGAACTCGGTGAACGAAAGCCCGCGCTCCAGCCGCTGCTGCACCGAGTCCTTGGCGAGCATGTACGGGACCGTGAAGTGCTTGCCGACGTCACGCAGGTAGTCGATCAGCGACAGCTTTCCCAGCCAGTCGAGGTTGTTCACGAGCGTGGCCTGCGTCGGGCCCGGGGAGAAGTCGAGGAAGCGCTCGAGCTGCGCCCGGATCCCGGCAACGTTGTGCTCGAGCGTCGGGACGTCGAGCAGGTTGCGCTCCGTCGACTTGCCCGACGGGTCGCCGATCATGCCCGTTCCGCCACCGACAACGGCGACCGGCGAGCCGCCGTGCGCCTGGAGACGCAGGAGGCCGAAGATCGGGATCAGGTGCCCGATGTGGAGCGACGCGCCCGAGGGGTCGAACCCGATGTAGCCGCGGATCGGGCGTCCCGAAGCGAGCCGCTCGGTCAGCCCGGGGGTCGTCGCGTGGAGGATGCCGCGCCACTCGAGGTCGTCGAGGAAGCTCGACAGGCGGGCGGCCGGCGCGCCGACGGCGGCCTCGGTCACGGGCGCGTCACACCGGCCGGACCCGAACCGTCGAGGGTCCGGCCCGGCGCCTTGCATCGGGCATCCATTCCCCGCATGGTATCGTCACGCCCGACATGCAGACCAGCCTCTCCCGGAGGCAGCGTCGTCGCCGCATGGCCGATCGGCGCCGCCCGCGTGGAAGTGGCGTGGGCCGGTATGTAGCCGTCGCCCTCCCCCTCTTCCTGTTCCTCACGCTGCTCCTGCTCGGCCTCGCGGGCGCGACCACCGTGGTGGCCGGGTACTCGTATCTGTCGAAGGACCTGCCCGACCCCGCCAAGGCCCTCGAGGCGATCGTCTACGACCAGCAGACCGGCGTGTACGACCGGACCGGCCAGGTGCTGCTCGCGCGTCTCGGCTCGGACCGCCGGGAGCTCGTCGACTACAAGGACATCCCGCCCGAGCTCGTCGACGCGACCACCGCGATCGAGGACAAGACGTTCTGGGACAACGCGGGCTTCGACCCCGTCGGCTTCGTGTCGGCGGCGTTCGACACCCTCAACGGCAACGACCGCGGCGGCTCGACGATCACCCAGCAGCTCGTCCGGAACCGGTTGCTGCCGTCGGCCGACATCGCGCCCGGCTCCGATCGCTACCAGCGCAAGCTGCGCGAGATCATCCAGTCGATCCGCTTGACCCAGGCCTACCCGGGCGACGAGGGCAAGCAGCTGATCATGCAGTCGTACCTCAACAACAACTACTACGGGAACCGCAGCTACGGCGTCGCGGCCGCGGCGCAGAGCTACTGGCACAAGAGCCTCAGCCAGCTGTCGCTCGCGCAGTACGCGATCCTCGCAGGGATCCCGAAGTCGCCGTCGAACTACGACCTGGTCCAGAACGCGGTCGAGGACAGCTGCACGGGGAGCGACGGCAAGTCGTTCACGTGCCTGACCGTCCCCCAGGACTCGCCCGTCGTCCTGCGCCGCAACCAGATCCTCGAGCTGATGAAGACGCGCTCCGTGAAGACGCCGCCGGGCAAGTACACCGACGCCGACTACGAGGCCGCCAAGAGCGAGCCCGTCGTCCTCGCGTCCCAGGCGTCCGAGAGCTGGCGTGCGCCGCACTTCGTGTGGCAGGTCCGCCAGGAGCTGGGCGAGATCCTGTGCGGCGAGCCGCAGTGCGAGAAGATCGACACCGGCGGCTACCAGGTGTTCACCACGCTCGACTACCGGATGCAGCGCATCGTCGAGAAGTGGGTGTACGCGGCGGCCGTCATCCCGAACGTCTCGAACCCCGACAAGGTGCTCAAGGACCGCGGCATCCCGCGCAGCGAGTGGTCGTGGATCAAGGGCCTGCGCGGCCACAACATCCACAACGCCGCAGCCGGGGTCATGGACTACCGCACCGGCGAGGTCCTCGCCTACATGGGATCCGCGTCGTACACCGCCAAGGGCAACAAGAAGTTCCAGCCGCAGTTCGACGTCCTGTCCGACGGCTGGCGCCAGCCCGGGTCGTCGATCAAGCCGCTCGTCTACCTCATCGGGATCGACGACAAGACCTTCACTGCGTCGACGATGTTCATGGACGTCGTCACGAACTTCGCGCCGGCGGGCGCCCGCCCGTTCCTGCCGACCCAGGCCGACGGGCTCGAGCGCGGCCCGGTCCGACTCCGGAACGCGCTCCAGTTCTCGCTCAACATCCCGGCGATCAAGGCCGGCATCCTCAACGGCCTCGACCACCAGTTCCAACGCACGAAGGACTTCGGGCTCGACTACCCGAGCACGGCCGCGCCGGTCGTGTCGGAGAGCATCGGGACGCTCGAGACGCATCCCATCGACATGATCTCGGCGTACGGCACGATCGCCAACGGCGGCGTGCGGATGCCGCGCCACACGATCATGAAGGTGCTCGACAGCGACGGGAACCAGGTGTGGCCGCCCGCGAACCTCAAGCCGCAGGGCGAGCGCGTCGTCAGCCGCCAGTCGGCGTACATCCTGACCGACATCCTGGCCGGCAACACCATCGACTCCGTCAACCCGTTCTGGGGCAAGTGGAAGATCACCGACGGCGTGACCGGCGGCAAGACGCGACCGGCCGCGTACAAGACGGGCACGACGAGCGACAACCGCGACGTGCACGCCTACGGCTTCCTCGCCCTGCCCTCGTCCAAGAACGACCCCGCGCTCGTCGCCGGCGTGTGGATGGGCAACTCGGACAACTCGCCCAACGACGGCAAGCTGTCGCTCGACACCTCGGCGCCGCTGTGGTCGGCGATCCTGTCCGATGTGTCGAAGGGACTCCCGATCGAGGGCTTCCGGCGCACGAAGCCCAAGGGCATCGACACGGTGACCGTCGACGCGTTCACGGGCATGCTGCCCAACGGCGCGACGGTCAAGCGCGTCGACGAGCTGTTCCTGCCGGGCACCGCGCCCACGAAGTCGGCGAGCTACGCGGTGGCGGTGGACGTCGACGCGGCGAGCGGCCTCCGGTGGCGCGACGGCTGCGTGGGCCCGATGGTCACGCGGTCGTACGTCGACTACAGCCGCGCCGAGACCGGGTTCAAGAGCTGGCAGCGTGCGGACGCGGGGTGGCAGGCGCGGGCGGCGCACGGGCCCGGAGCCGCCGGTGGACCCAAGGGCACGCGCACCGCGTACTTCTACGGCGGCGGGTTCTTCCCGTTCGGCAGGACGTGGGGCGGGGGCGGCTTCGCGCCGACGAAGATGTGCCCCATCGGGCCGCCGCCGCCACCGCCGCCGTGCGTGTCGACGGATCCCGCCTCGCCGTGCCCCTCGACCGAGCCGCCGACGCCGAGCCCCGAGCCGACGCACACCCCCAAGCCGACGAAGCCGCCGCATCCCTGACAGGGCGCCGCCCGGACCCCGGGCGCCCCGCGTCAGAGCTTGACGATCGTCGCCCCGTCGCCGCCCTCGCCGCGCCCACCGGCGCGGAACGACTTGACCAGCGGATGCCCGCCGGCGTTGGAGCGGACGGCGTCGCGCAGCGCGCCGGTCCCGAGGCCGTGGATGATCGTCACCTGCTCGAGGCCGGCCAGCGCCGCGTCGTCGAGGTAGCGGCCGAGCGCGTCGAGCGCCTCGTCGACCCGTGCGCCGCGAAGGTCCAGTGACGAGGCCACCGTCCGCGCCCGGTCCAGTTGGAGGCTCCCGATGCCGACGCCGACCCCGCGTCCCGAGCCGGCCGACCGCCCGGATCCGCCGCCGGCGCCGCCGGACATCGCCTCCCGCCCGGCGCCAGCCGTGCCACCCGCCGAGCCGACCGCGGGCTCGAGCTCGTCGACGGCGACCGACACCCGCAGGCCGCCGGCCTGGAGCGTCGCGCGGGTACCGCCCTTGTCGAGGGCCGCGATCCGCCCCTCCCAGCCGCCGGTCCGGCTCCGCGCCCGGTCGCCGAGCCGCCATGCGACCCGGGCGGCGCGCGGGGCGCGATCCTTCGACGGCGCGCTCGGCTCCGGGAGGCGGTCCACCGTCTGCTCGGCGCGCGCGAGCGCGGCGTCGATCGCCGGCGCCGTGACGGTCTCGCGCTCCAGCCGCCGTCGGACGCCCGCGACGTCGTCGCGTAGCGACTCCACGATCCGTTGCGCCTCGTCGCGGGCCGCCTTGACGGCCTCGTCGCGCTCGCGCCGCGCACGGCGCCGCTCGTCGTCGGCGGTCCGCAGCGCGTCCGCAGCCTTGGCCTCGGCGACGCGGGTCCGCTCGACGGCCTCCGCGATCTCGTCCTCCTGCTTGCGCAGGGACGCGAGCGTCGCCTCGAACGCGCGCTGGTTCTCCGACAGGCGGCCGCGCGCGTCCGCCACGATCGCGTCCGGGAGGCCCAGCCGCTCGGCGATCGCGAACGCCTGGCTGCCGCCCGGCAGGCCGATCGTGAGCCGGTACGTCGGCGAGAGCGTCTCGAGGTCGAACTCGACGTTCGCGTTCCGGGCCGCCGGCGCCTCGTGCGCGTAGATCTTGATCTCGGCGTAGTGCGTCGTGGCCGCAACCAGCGCGCCCGAGCGGATGAAGTGGTCCAGCAGCGCCTGGGCGAGCGCCGAGCCCTCGGTCGGATCCGTGCCGGCGCCCAGCTCGTCCAGCAGGACGAGGGTCCCGGGGCCGGCGCGCTCCACGATCCGGATGATGGATCGAAGGTGGCCCGAGAACGTGCTCAGGCTCTGGGCGATCGACTGCTCGTCGCCGATGTCGGCGAACACGTCGCGGAACACCGGGAGCCGGGAGCCCGCCTCGGCGGGGACGTGGAGCCCGGCCTGGTGCATCAGCGACAGGAGCCCGAGGGTCCGCAGCGCGACCGTCTTGCCGCCCGTGTTCGGCCCCGTGATCACGAGCGCCGTGTAGCCATCGCCCAGCCGGAGGTCGATCGGCACCACGCGTCCCGTCAGCCCGGGATGGCGCGCGGACAGCAGCACGACGTCCCCGTGCGGCGACTCCTCCGGGCGGATGCCGTCCATGTCGGCCGCGAGCTGCGCCTTGGCGGCCCACAGGTCGAACTGGGCGAGCGCCTCGAGCGTCTCGCGGAGCAGCGTGGCGTTGGCCCCCACGAGCGACGACAGCTCGTCGAGGATCCGGCCCTCCTCCTCCTCGACCGCCGACTGCGCCTCGCGCCACGCGTTGCCCAGCTCGACGACGACCAGCGGCTCGACGAACAGCGTCTGGCCGCTCCCGGACGCGTCGTGGACGATCCCCTTGACCCGGCCGCGCGCCTCGGCCCGGATCGGCACGACGTAGCGTCCGTTGCGCATCGTGACGATCGGCTCCTGGAGCGCGGGCCCGAGCTCCGACCCGACGAGCGTGTCGAGCCGCCGCCGGAGCCGGTCGTAGGCGACGCGGACGGACGCCCGGAGCGAGCCCAGGCGCGGCGACGCCGTGTCCAGGAGCTCGCCGGTCGGGTCGAAGCTGCGCAGCAGCGTGCTTCGCAGCGCCGGCAGCGGGTGGAGCCGGCGACCGAGGTCCCGGAGCAGCGGCCGGCGCTCCTCGGCCAG